>NZ_JBBEWO010000013.1:0-94410 GCF_038739805.1 Blautia acetica
TGGGGGCAGCTGTAAATGTGGTGCAGTTAGCAGACTTCAGTGCGCCTTCCGGGCGCAAGCAGGTAATATCCCCTTATAGGGGGAGAACATGCCACCCGCTAAGCGGGTGGTCATGACTGTGTCAGCAATGAAATAAACCACCTGCTATGCGCAACATCATAAACTTAAGAGAATTTGCTTTGAGATAGGCAGGTTCTTTTATTTATGATAAAATTTAAGCAGGGGTGCATATGAGGAGTACCTATATTGAAAGAATCCAAAAACTTTCTGAAAAACTGTCTGATCCTGCTTTGGCAGAGCGGGCAAGAAAAATAAACAGTAATACTTTTTCAAGAAACAGAAAAATGCCTTTAAAAGATATCTTACTGTGTTGCCTTTCCAAAAAAGGGCTTACTACTACACTAGAATTGAGAAACTATTTTATACAAAAGGATGTTCCTTCCATGAAAATGTCGAAACAAGGGTATTTACAACAGCGAAAGCGTCTTAATCCTGAAGTTTTTTCTTATCTGAATGATGAATATATGGCTGATTTCTATCATTCTTCTGAACCAAGGCTCTGGAATGGATTTTTGTTACTGGCAATTGATGGAAGTAAAGCGGAAGTGCCGAATTCACCAGAGAACCGGGAGCGTTTTGGAAAAAGTAATAATCAACACTCAGAACTTGGACAGGTGCGGGCGCTTGTAAGTGGCATGTATGATATTTTGAATCATTTTTATCTGGATATTGAAATTTCACATATTTCTACCAGCGAAACGGAGCTTGCCAAGAAAAATCTTCATCACTTAACGCATATAGATATCAAACAGCCCGTATTAGCTATTTTTGACAGGGGATATCCATCTATGGAATTTATTGATTTTCTGGAAACGGAAAAAATCAATTACTTATTCCGCATTTTTTCCAATGATTATAAATTTGAGCGTAGAAATATGAAATCGACTGACGAAACGGTTATTTTACGGCATACCTATCAGCGATTAGAGAAAATAAGAAAAAAGCATCCGGAGAGATTAGAGCGTATGAAAGAAAAAGGGTATACGAATACGAGAATCATGACCTCTATGCTTCCTTCTGGAAATGAATTGACACTTATGACGAATCTCCCCTTTGAATTTTCTCAGAAACAACTGGAGGATTTATATTATCAAAGATGGGAAATAGAGAAGAAATATCATACACTTAAGAATAAAATGAAGTTTGAAAGTGTAACAGGAAAATCAACCATCTATGTAGATCAGGATTTTCGTGCACAAGTGTTGGTATATAATATACTGCAGGATATACGCAAAGAAGCCGATGAGGAGGTATCTGTAAGAGGTCGTAAAAAAGGCAGCAAATATCCTATGCACACAAATGAAAATATTGCCATAGGACTGTTTAAAGAACAGATGATAAAGCTAATCCTTGAAAAAAATGCTGTAAGAAGAGGACAATTGCTTTTTAAACTGCAAACAGAAATGGAAGAATATATTTTGCCTCAAAGAAATCTGCCTGGAAAGGAACGGAAAAAGAATCTTTCAAATAAATATAAAAACAATCAAAAAAATAGTTTTTAAAAAAGTCCATACAATTCCATTGGGGAAAGTATGGACTTTTTTAATATAAATATAATTCTTATATCTGAAAAAGTAACGGATATAGGAATAATTTCCTCTTAAGTTTATGATGTTGCGCTAAGCGGGTGGTCATGACTGAAAATAACTGGTGTTAGATGTTAAAGAATATGGTAATATAGAAGAAATATACAAAGTGGAAGTTGTAAAGGAGACCAACTATGGGCGAAAATTATTTGGATATGGCTACTGTTATAGTGATATTTTTTGCTCTCGGCATCTTATTATCAAGACTGGGAGGCGTTGGAGGAATTGTTGTAAGAATTAAAAGAATGGTTTGCAAGCTAATTGGACATAGAGACTGAGAGAAGCGATATAAACTGAAAGTTGCGGAGGTGTGCAAATGAAAAGGGAATTAGGAATTGCCAGATGTGGGCTTGCGTGTTGCTTATGCACAGAAAATGCTGATTGTAATGGATGTGGCTCAAATGGTTGCCCAGATAATGATGTTTGCGAGAATAAAAAATGTTCAATTGAAAAAGAATTGACACATTGTTATAAGTGTGAAGAAAATTGCAAGAAAGGATTATTGGGCAAAATCAAACCATACACATTTACTTTATTTGCTAAAAAATATGGAGAAGAAAAGCTTTTGGACTGTTTAGAGAGAAATGAGAAAAATGGAGTTGTGTATCATCGAGATGGCATCAACGGAGATTATGATGATTTTGATGATGTAGAGCAGCTAATGAATTTTATCTTAACAGGAGTGAGATAACTTCCAGTTTATAGCAGACAGTTTGTTTGATGATGAGACTGTCTGCTTTTCTCTTTTTAATCATAATTGATAGGAGTGGTATAGAATGGTTTATATCCATTGTGAAAAGACAGTTTAGAGTGGTGCAGATTGATTGTAAGAGTAGTGGGAGTTCCATTGATTTGATTATGCTCTGTTTCAATTTCCGCTATCACTTCATCAATATTGCAGTATTGATATACAATAACTTGTAGTTCGGTATCACGATTAGCCCCATTGCTGAATGACATACTGTTAAATACAAGATAATCGGGCAAGCTAATGTAATAGAGAATACCTGCAAGCAAGATTAGAATAATAGTGGAAAATAATAATTTCTTTTTCATTTTGACATACCTCTGTTACTATATAGTGAATTACTACATAAAGATTTATTGAATATACTTTTATGTAGAGGTGAGGCAATGAAGTATGGACATTTGGAACTTCACATAGAGGAACTGCTGAAAGAAAAAGGGATTAGTAAGAATACCATTTGTAAAGAATTGGATATACCGAGGTCTAATTTCAATCGCTATTGCAGAAATGAATTTCAGAGATTAGACGCACAACTAATCTGTAAACTGTGCAGTTACTTGGATTGTGGAATAGAAGAATTGATAGAGTATGTGAAAGAATAAGAGCCTGTCGGATTGAAGGAAGTTCGTGCAGGCTTTTGTTGTGTCAAGAAATAGGGAAAATGTAGTGAGGTCAAGGAACAAGGCGAAGCCGATACAACCTAGGGCAGTCCTTGACGGAACGGACAAAGTCAACAGAACCATGATACAGCAGAGGACTTGAAAGGCCAGAAACCTTGCAAGTCTTCTTGTCTATTATTGGGCGTTATGTTTAAGTAGTATCAGAACGGAGAAAGCGGTGCAGACAGAAGCGTATGCGTTCCGTTCCGTCCATTGCAGGGCATTGAGAAAATCACAGACAGGGTGGTGCCGCTTTTGGTGTTATAAATTAGTTTATTTGAGTTTCAGATAATTTTAACTGCTTATGAAGAGAAAGAGCCATCAACAGACTGATGAGAAAAGAAAGGACATCAGCGATTGGCTGTGCGTATAAAATTCCATTTAATCCCCATATGGAGGGAAGAATGAGAATAACAGGGATAAAGCAGATCCCTTGTCTGCATGCCCCAAGTAAGAAACCTTCTTTTCCTTTTCCTAATGCCAGGAAAAGAGAGGAATATACTGTGTAATATCCAAAGAGCATAAAAGTAATACCGTTGATTCGTAAGGAACTGGTTCCGATGTGAATCATTTCTATATTTCCGGTTGTAAACCGTGAGACGATTGGTGTTGGAAAGAGGAAAAATGCGAAGCCTACAACAATACAAAAAATGGTTGACCAAAGAATGGAGGTTTTGATTGCCTGACGCAGTCGATGGTATTTCTTTGCACCATAACTATATCCTGCAATAGGCTGGAATCCTTTTATAAAGCCGAATACAGTCAGACTTCCCATAGAAACGAGTCTGGTGACGACACCCATTCCGGCGATGGCAGCATCTCCATAAGCACCGGCAGCGTTGTTAATCAGAGAAATGGAAAGACTGGTTAATAGTTGAAATACAAGCGTAGGAACTCCGATTTTGAATATTTCTGAAAAAATCTCTTTGGAAAAGGAACAGTCTTTTAAGCGGAAACGAAAAATACTTTTTTTGCTGAAAAGGTAGTACAGGTAAACGAGAGTAGATATAATCTGTGAAATTGCGGTTGCAATGGCTGCACCTGAAACACCCAAATTAAAGGTATAGATAAAAATCGGATCTAAAGCAATGTTCAAGACTGCTCCAATCAGCAGGGCGAACATTGTAGTCTTAGCAGCTCCTTCGCTTGTGACAATGTTGTTCATGGTAACGTTAAATACATTGAAAATACAAGAAATAATGTAAATTTCTGCATAGGTCATTGCGTAAGGAAGAATGCTTTTGGTTGCACCGAGAAGAATTAAAATCGGCTCTAGAAATACAACGCAGAAAAGAATGAGAACTGTCCCTACGGACAAACTGCAATAAAGAGAAGTGCTTGCAACTTTATTTGCTTGTTCGTCTTTCCCTTGTCCCAGTAGTCTTGAAATGTAGGATGCTGCCCCGTTTCCAAATAGTAATCCTAAACCGACAACAACTTGTCCAAGAGGGTAAACGATAGAAATTGCCCCCATTGGGCTTTCACCTAATCCGCTTACAAAGTACGCATCTACAAGATTATACAAAGCGTTAATCAGCATTCCAATCATGGTTGGGATTCCCATAGCCAAGAGTGCTTTTGGAATAGGTGCATTTCCGAGTAATTCCATTTTTTGCTTTTGATTGTTCATAACGTGTAACTCCTTTCACTTGACATATAATATAAAATATACTACTATAAAATATAGTAATTGAAATGCAAAAGTTATACTACTATAATTTACAGTAGTTGTCAAGATGGAAGGAGGAAAAACAAATGGCGACCATTGACTTAATTGTGTTAGGAATGTTAAAAAAAGAGGAATTAAGTGCATATGACATTCAGAAACTGGTGGAATATCGGAACATCTCAAAATGGGTAAAGATTAGCACACCTTCTATTTACAAAAAAGTGATTCAGTTAGAACAGAAAGGGTTCATTTCCAGCCGAATGGAAAAGGAGGGAAATATGCCGGAAAAAGCAGTGTATTCGTTAACGGAAAGTGGAAAGGCGGAGTTTAAAAAACTGATGCATGAGCTTTCTAAAAAGCCGATTCATATGTTTTTAGATTTCAATGCAGTCATTGTGAATTTAGAGAGTATGACCAAAGAAGAGCAACGGGACTGTTTAGATGAAATAGAAATGAATACAGATATTCTCTTAAACTATTTAGAAGATAATCTGAAATTGAAAGAAAAAGCGGAAGATGTTCCAGCAACAGGTATGGCGGTCCTTCATCAGCAGCTTACGTTAGCAAAAGCAATTAAGGCATGGATTGCTGATTTGAAAAAGTCGTTGCTTTAGTGGTAAGTCGTGTGTTTTTGAATACAAATTTTATTTCATTGACAAGAATTTTTTATTCTGTTAGGTTATGAATATGTAAGATCTTACAGACGAAAAATCATAAAAGCAGGTGTAAGAATGTATCATGGGAGATTTAAAAATACACATTATCAAACTGGTTTTGACTGGGGAGAAATGTTAAGAAAACATGGAAATTTTATTCATGAGAAACATACGTTTCAGATTACAGAAGAACGAAAAAAGTTTGCAATGCAGTGTCTGCCAGTTTATGAGAAATATTATCCCAAAGTTCGTAAAGCCGGTTTCAATGCAGGGTTATTGGTTCGGTATCTTTTGGAAAAGTGTAGAACAACGGAAGAAGCGGTACTGATTAAAGTAATCAGCGCTGTTTCTTTATGCGCAAAACGTACCAAATGATCACCAGTTTTCTACCAAGTCTTTACCGATTTCTTTTATAAAATCTGCATCGCAAATTTGCAAGAAAAATACAAATATTTTAAAATATTTGTAACGAAACTATCTTTTTTTCGACTAACCTATGAAAAGAAGGAGGTGAGCAGTTCTGGACTACGAAAAATTATATCATTCATACTATATGCAAGTGTATTCGTATGTTATGACAATCATAAGAAATCCGTCTTGTGCAGAAGAAATAACTCAAAATACATTTTTTAAGGCGATGACGGCGAAAAAACAATTTAAAGGTAATTCTAGTGAACTTACATGGTTATGTGGAATTGCAAAACATCTTGCGATTGATGAATGTCGAAAAAACACAAAGTTATCGGAATTAGATGAAGCGGTTTCAACATCAACTGTTGATATAGAGAAAGCAACAGAGGATAAGGATACTGCTCTTCAAATTCATTTGATTCTTCACGAACTGCAAGAACCCTATAAAGAAGTATTTCAGTTGAGAGTTTTTGGAGAATTATCATTTTCACAAATAGGAATGATTTTTCAAAAAACTGAAAACTGGGCAAGAGTTACTTATCATAGGGCAAGATTGAAAATTCAGGAAAGGATGGTAGAAAATGGGTAAAGATAAATTTAATGAATGTGATGTTGTGCAAGATTTACTTCCGCTTTATTATGACAATGCCTGTACTTCGGCTAGTAAAAAAATGGTGGAACAGCATTTAATGACTTGCGAGAAATGTAAAAAAACATATGAAGCATTGAGAAATACTACGATTGATACAGTTATGAAAGATGAAGCAGAGGGTATATTAGAGAGGCATGCAAAAAAAGAAAGAAATATGGCATACAAGGCAGGAATTATGATAGCTCTAATACTCATGGTTCCAGTTGTGATTACGTTTATTGTATCAATGAGTAGTGGTGGTGGCTTAGGAGTGTTTGCGGTATTAACGGCTTCTATGTTGTTGGTAGCATCATTGTCAGTTGTACCACTCCTTTCTACACAAAGAAGAATGACAAAAAGTATATTAGCCAGCGTAATAGCGTTACTTCTTATATTCTTTTTTGTAGACCGAATGAATGGAGGGGGAGAATTTGTTTTGTGGACGATACCAACGATTTTTGGATTGTCCATTGTATTTTTTCCATTGGTAATTAGGAATATCACATTGCCACCAATTTTGTCTGATAAAAAGGCGTTGATTACATTGACATGGGATACCTTGTGGCTTTTTCTTACGATTTTTGAAGTGTGCAATCATTCGGGAGATATAGAAGGAATGAGAACTGGTTATACAGTTTCACTTATTCTTATGACAGGAGTATGGCTTATATTCTTGGTAGCAAGGTATCTTCCGGTAAATGTATGGATAAAAGCGGGAATAATTTTAATCATAAGTTGTATTTGGATGGCATTTACAAATGATGTGTATGCATATTTTGCGGAACATAAAAAGCAATTAACAATTCTTTCAACTAATTTTTCTGATTGGTCAACTAATATTTGCGTTAATGCAAATGTCTATACTCTAATTTTAATTTTTGGAGGTATAGTAGGCGGTGGCTTATTAGTATATGGAATTATCAATATGAAGAGAAAACGGTTAAAGTGATGTGAAGTAGTGAGGTCAAGGAACAAGGCGTAGCCAACAGCACCATGATACAGCAGAGGACTTGAAAGGTCAGTATTATAAACCTTACCTTTCTCGCTCTGCTCTAAGCTGTTTGGGAGCATAGTTTTTTTCCCATTCCCTAAGAAGATGAAAATAATCTGTTAGCACCTTGTAACAATGATTTTCTTCTTTTTGATATTTCTGTTCCGGTGTCGGATTACGAATACGAGGGCGGACACGGGGCTTTTGTCGGCTGTCATAGTTAAGACCAAAATCTTCAGCAAGATTAACAGCATCTCCGGTCACTCCGCAGCCAAAACAGTAATAGCGTTCATCCAGCTTCATACTGGGGGAATTATCCGAGTGAAACGGACAGCACGCCATGCCTGTGCGACCGACTTTCAAGCCATGGGCTTCTGCGGCTTGTCGGGCAGTAACATTTCCTTTTACAACTTCAAATACATTCATGTGACTCCTTTCCTGAAACGAAAAAAGCACCTGTCATTTTCAAAGTGAAAACAGTAAGTGCCTTAGAGTTCCATATTCAATTTTGGGAGCAAAAAAGCAGGAAATCTTTTCAGATTTCCTGCTCAGTAAAGCTGTGGAGATTTAATTTCCTTATTTTAAAACATAATTACGATTCCTGTTTGACAAGAACGATTATCATAGAACGATTGTATTTGTCCCCACTCATAATGATATTCGACACCTGTCATACTCTTTTTACTGGGAGTGCCTAAGCATTTCCTTAAAAATCTATTATTTTCTTCTCGCAACTTTTCTAAAACCGTATCATTCATTGTTTCATATTTCATAGAATATTTTTTGTCTGCTCGAACCAATTCAATCTTTTTCACTTTTCCATGTCTTCCATAGATTGTAACATGGAACTTCTTATAAAGCCATCTTAATGGTTTCTTAGAAATCAATATTGTATAAGAATAATCTGTTTGAACAATCTTAAAATCAATTTCTTTAAACAAAGAAATACTTCCTTTGGAAGGAATTTTATATTCCCCTATTTTTAACATATCTTCCTTTAACTCATCCTTTACTTCGAGAATCTCCATGCTTACTATAAAAACAGTATAGCCTTCACACATCACAACGGTAACTATTTTTGCCCATAGCACATCTGGAACAAACATATTCCAAGCTATAAAAGGGAGCAAAGCTGATACTGCCGCAATGAACAGCAGAAGCACTCTCCAGATATATTTTTTCTTTCTTTTTCCTTCATGGGTTAAATTTTCATCATATGCAAGATGCCCCGGACCTGAAAAGTTTAGTAAATATTCCTTAAAAAACGACACCAGAGCCGCTCCCCAGGAAGATTTCTTCTGTTCCTTCATACTACACAATCTCCTCTGCTATATGGTTGTTTCTCATTCTATGGTTGTTTCTCATTCTATGGTTTTTCTCATAACCGCATTATACCTCATCGATCCAAAGAATGGAAGAAATTTTCTTGCTTGTGTCTCTGACAAACCACTCATTCATAATATTCAGAAATGGTGCGAACTCACTGCTTTCTTGACGGTCACTGTCAATACCATTATTGATTGCTATAAATCGAACTTCCTTTTCTCTAAAGATAATATCAGTGACAAAACCTACTTGCAAATACAAGCAGTGATATCCCCTCTTTTTTTCAAAATAACTGGTGTTAGATGTTAAAGAATATGATAATATAAAAGAAATATACAAATAAGAATTTAGAAATGAGGTGTTTTTATGGAATATATTAGAGTAACCAACGAAAATATAGACAAAGAGCATATATGCTGTGCGATTTCAAATAACAATGATATCCAAGTATCATCAAAAAAGGCTTGGCTACAAGAACGATTTGATGAAGGATTAGTTTTCCTAAAGAGCGAAGAACGAGGAAAGTGTTTTGTTGAGTATATTCCTGCAGAAAACGCTTGGAACCCTATTGTTGCAGATGGTTATATGTATATTAACTGTCTTTGGGTGGCTGGTTCATTCAAGGGGCATGGATACTCAACAGACTTATTAAATGCGTGCATTGAAGATAGTAAAATAAAAGGAAAAAAAGGGTTATGTATTCTATCTTCCAAAAAGAAAAAAACATTTTTAGCTGACCCCAAATTCTTAAAACACAAAGGTTTTGATGTTTGTGATGAAGCCGATAATGGTATTCAGTTATGGTTTTTAACATTTGATAAAAATACTTCGTTACCTAAATTCAAAGTGTGTGCAAAGCACCCTCGCATTGATGAAATGGGATATGTTTTGTACTATACCAGCCAATGCCCATTTAATGCGAAATATGTTCCTATTGTAGAAGAAATAGCAAAAGAAAAGGGCGTACAGTTTAAAGCTATTCATTTGCAAAGTAAAGAGCAAGCCCAGAACGCACCGACACCGATTACAACTTATGCCCTGTTTTATAACGGGGAATATTTAACAAATGAACAGATGAATGATAAAAGATTTTTAAAGTTGTTGGCAAAATAAATTGGAAAATCAGAATTTTCCAGTTTGTGCCAGACAGTTTTTGATGTGACTGTCTGCTTTTTCCTTTTCATTAAAATTGATAGCAGTGGTATAAAATGGTTTATACTTATCATTCTGTATCACCAACTACTGAAAGAAAAAGGAATTAGCAAGATCAGAGATTACAGCAGAGCATAGAGAAAGCGATATACAAAATGGTAAAGAAATCTAAGATAAATGAAATCAAAATGGAAGTGCAGGGGAGAATCATTCCCATACAGGTGATTCGCTCTAACAGAAAGAGTATTGGTCTGGAAATTCGACAGGATACGTCTGTGATTGCGAGAGTTCCATACCGACTTTCCGACAAAGGATTAGAAACCTTTTTAGAAAAGCATACGGAGTGGATTCTTTGTAAACGGAAGTTAGCAGGGAAAAGGCAGGATTACAGAAGGTTTACGAATGCACTGCCATTTTCACAGCTTACGGCAAAGGAGCGGGAACAGATAAAGGAGAAAATAGCCGCACGGGTAAAATATTATTGTGAGGTTATGGGAGTTACGGTTGGCAGAATCACCATCCGGAATCAGAAAACACGGTGGGGAAGCTGCAGTTCTAAGGGAAATGTAAACTTTAATTATCAGTTATACTATCTTCCGGAAAAACTTTTGGACTATGTGGTGGTACATGAACTGGCGCACCGCCGTCACATGAACCATTCCTCTTTGTTTTGGACAGAAGTAGGACGGTATTTCCCTGATTTTCAGGAGTGCAGGAAACAGTTGGGGGAATATGGACTTGCTCAAAATGAAGTGAGATAAGAATAAAAAGGCAGAGGGGCGTCTCTGCCAGAAACCACCTTATGGAAGAGGGGGTTCATAGCAGAGCGGATGACCGGACAGACCTGTTTCAGGGAGTTGTATGTCCGAATTTGCCCATACGCTGGAATTTCAGGTGGATAAGCTGGAATTTCTTCTGCAGTCGCTGATAAAGATGTCCCGTCTGGAAACGGGAACTTTTTCCATGCATATAGAAGAACGGAATCTGCACAATACGTTGGTGCAGGCCGTGAAGGATGTGTGGCAGGCGGCAGAGAAAAAGAAACTGCAGATAGACCTGGAGTGTGTTGGGGAAATTACGGCAAAGTATGATGAAAAATGGACGCTGGAGGCATTGGAAAATATACTGTCCAATGGCGTGAAATATACTCCGGAAAGGGGAAGCATCCGTATCAGCGTGCATCCCTGGCAGTTTTACACCAGAGTGGACATTACGGATACGGGTATTGGGATTGCCGAAGAACATTACAACGATATTTTTCAGCGGTTTTACCGGGCAGAGGAGGTTTCTGCCCAGGAGGGTGTGGGGCTGGGACTGTATCTGACCCAGACGATTTTGAATAAACAGAGGGGGTATATTACCGTAAAATCAAAGCCCGGACAGGGAAGCACCTTCTCTGTCTATTTATTAAGCGGAATGGAAGACGGGAAAAGGACATAAGGAAGACATGGAAAGTATTATCACAGTAAAAGATTTGAAAAAGTATTATGGAAAGGGAGAAGGCCGGATAAAAGCTTTAGACGGCGTAAATCTGGAGATTGAAAAAGGAAAATTTACAGCGGTTACGGGCTCGTCCGGAAGCGGAAAAACCACTCTTTTCAACATGATTGGCGGTCTGGATTACCCGGACAGTGGTAGCGTAACAGTGGATGGTATAGAATTACAGGGCATGAGGGAGCGTCAGCTGGCGGTTTTCAGGCGGAGTAAAATCGGCTTCATTTACCAGAGTTATAATCTGATACCCTCCCTTACAGTGCAGGAGAATATTCTGTTTTCTGTAAATCTGGGGAAACAGGCTGTGGACTGGGTATTTTTTCAGGAGATTACAGGGTTTTTAAAGTTGGATAAGCGTCTGAATGATTATCCTCATCAATTATCCGGAGGAGGACAGCAGAGAGTGGGCATTGCCAGGGCATTGATGCTGAAAAGCGGGATTGTGTTGGCAGATGTAAACTGAACCCCATGTGCTTACTGTACATAGCGTGTACACAGTAGAATTACATGACAATATAGGTACATGATACACAAGTAATGAGAAAAAATGTGTATGGAGTAGGAAGAAAGTATTGATATCTGGTATGAGGAAAGACATCCTTGTAGCAGGTTTTTTAAATTAAAGTTCTTGTTTATGATTTTTAATTTTGGATATGTTATCTCGGATTTCAGAAGTTATTAAGTACTTATGATTTAATGAAGTTTAAGGTATATTTTGAATGAGGATATTGGTTAGAAAGGTCAAGAATTTTTAGCAAATAGTTACTTGTAATAACAGTTAATTAGTGGTACAATATCATTAGCACTCGTCCTGGTTGAGTGCTAATAACGATGAAGACTGGGAGGACACATATATGAGTAAACAAGTATACATAAGTGCAGACTATTCTGAAAATGATGGAGATCGTGAAGTTGTGAAAGAATTAAATAAATGGGGACAGGATAATCTTCATAAAGTTGATTTTATTGATATGTCTCAAGTGGCATCTGGAAGTGTATCAAAAGATTCTGATTGTCGAATATGTGATTTGAAAAAAGAGTTTAATGCTCAAATTAATGCTTCATCAGCAGTTATATTTGTGGTTGGGGATAAAACAGCATTACGTACAGCGGGGAGTTCTTGTAGAAGGGTAAACAATAGTCAAAGTTTGTGTAGTTGTACACCTTATAAGCAGAATACAAATGGAACGAAGCCTTGTAAAGTAGCTTTTACATCTACTCCAGGTGAAAATGATGATGTAGGATGCATTAATTCATACTCATATTTGAAACATGAATTTAAACAAGCTGAAAAACGAAATAAAAAAATTATTATAGTTTATAATTCATCAAGGAAAGAATCGACCTGGCTTCCTTCTTATATGAAAGCGTATGAAAAAGAAGCGAGACCTTTTTGGACTAAAAATATTTTAGGGGACAAGGTAGGTGATTACTCGTATATAAAAGAGGTGCTTGGTTTTTGAGTAATTTATTTAAAAAGAGTGCAGCATATGCTTTTGCAATTATTTCAGCAGTTTTTACCTTTGTTCCAGAAGCTGTCTTTCAAAAGATTACGTTGATTCCAAAAGAATCTTTTGAACAATTTGCGTGGATTTATATAAATATTTCAGAAATTAATATTATCATAAATCGTATGTTGGCTTTTGCGCTTGTATGGGGGATTGTAGCAGTTATATATGGAATCTATCTATGTTTACGAAAAAAAGTTAGCATGAAGGGGGATAATTATCAGATTACAGTTGAATACGGTGATTTGCTTAAAATAAAAAAATGTAAGAAGGTAATTACCTTTGATGAATGTTTTTCAACAAAGGTAGGAGATGCGCCTGCTGATATAAAACCAACGTCTATTTGTGGACAATATTTAAAGAGCAACCCCAATTTAAATATTCAATCATTAATATCTGGTTCGCAACTAAATCCTATCAAGAGCAGATCGAAGTATCAAAATAAGGAAAGGTATGAGTCAGGCAGAATAGTGCCAAATGGAGATGACTTATTATTGGCATTTGCTAAATTAGATAAAAAGGGATTGGGGAGATTAACACGTGATGAATATTTGGAATGTCTGACGATATTGTGGGAGGAAATAGATACATATTATGGGCAGACAGATGTATGTATACCTATTTTAGGATCAGGATTAACTCGTTTTGATGGCGGATCGGGGGCATCAATTTCTCAACAGGAATTACTTAATATGATGATTTGGTCTTATAAGTTAAGTTCTCATAAAATAAAATTGCCGCATAAATTAAGGATAATCTGTAAAAAGAGTGGAGATTTTTCGCTAAATAAAATTGATTCTCAAATATAGTGTGATAAAAAGAACATTATTTGTTAAATTTCTTGAGTAAGGATATGATCAAGGATTTTCATTGAATATAGATTAAAAATTTGAGAGTTGGTTATTGTACAATTAATGAGTTAGTATAAAGAAGAGTCATAGTCTCTGGTCAAAGAGTGCTATGACTTTTCTTTTCCCTCGATGAGATACTCATAGGAAACATTAAAAATTTCAGTAAGCGCTTTTAATTCTACATCTGTGACGTAGCGCTTATTAGTCTCAATTCTGGTGATTACATTTTTATCCATATCATACCCATTCAGCTGAAGCTGGTAGGCTAAGAGCCTCTGTGACATATTATGCTGACGGCGGAGCTCAATGAGCCTTTGGCTGATCAGGTTTTTCTCCCCGGTGGATGTTTTCGGTTTCGGCATATTTCTAATCTCTCCTGCAAATAGTGTTGGCAGGGTTGTCTCACTTTTTGCACTTTTTCTATTGATTTTACATGGGATTAGGAATACAATCGGTTGTAAAAGTGAGACAAATATACCAAAATAAAATGAGAGAATTAGTTGGAGAAAAACGGAGAGAATAAGAAAAAAGTGATCGTACCAGAGAAAATTTAAGAAGTGACTGCTTTTCCGGTTTAGAGAAGTCCGGAAAAGAACGCATTGATATCGGTATGGAAGATTTTAGCAAGGGCAACAAGTTCCGATATCTTGATGTTCATGCGGTTGGTTTCCAGCTTGGCATAGGTGCTTTTGGACATAGAAATTCCCATCAGGTTCAATTTTGCAATGACCTGATCTTGAGTAAGTTTATTCGCATAACGGATGGATTGTATATTTTTGCCGATATCCATATCTGGTCTGATTTTCTGCATCATAAAGTCCTCACATTTTCATAATATTTCGCAATAAAGAAACTTTATATTGATTTTACTGGGTTCACTTTTTATAATGTTTCGTAATAAGGAATTATTTACAAGAAGGGTGATGGGTATGCACCAAAAGGATATGGAACGGTTTGCTTTCCTGTTTTTATGCGGGAAGCGTGACAGGGAAATCTTATTGGGAAAAGAAAAGATGACGTTTTCAGACTTGGACAGGCTGACGTATGTGACAGATTTTTTAGGGCTAAACTTGTATAACCTGGAAATCTGGAATGAGTATGCAGGACAGTTTGGCGAACAGTTTCGGCAGTTGGAATTGCTATATGATGAGACTTGTAGCATCATGTCTTGGGAGTCGACAGAAGCAGATGAGCATCTGCATGAGCGATGGATCCGGGAATTTTGCATCCAGGTACCGGATAAGGAAATTCGGAAACAGCTGGAACAAATTATAAAACAACAATATCAGGAACAAGGGATGGTAGATCCCACAGAGACAGACATCGTATAGGTGCCTGTCTTTTTTTCGCAGAAAATTAGGGAAAAGATTTCGAAGGGAGGTGATAGGAAACGTGAGTATCAGTATCCATGAGTTACTGGCAGTAGCCAGGGAATCGGAAGGTGTGAAGGCAGTGAAGGGTGATGCCATACTGTGTGAGAAACGCTTTGCACCGGATACCCGATATATGGTGGAGTTTTTGTTGTTGGAGCAAAAGGAATGGTTCGGGGAAAAGGGAGAGTATCATCGCTATTTCCTGACAAAGGAAGCGTACCGTGAACTGATCGATCTGCAGAATCAGGAAGTCCTGCGATTTCAAAAGCAGGCGCTTGTTTTAGAGGGAACGCTGCATTATCTTCCAGCCCAGGCATTTGTCCGGGACCAGGAGTAGGAAGCTTAACAGGCTGGAAAAGAAAACATCTTTGCCGGAGCATAGCTCCGAGTCCGGGAGCTCTTTCACCGGAAATTTCTATAGAGCGAGAAAGAAGGGAGTGGTAAGCAATGATCATTGGAATCGACCACGGATATTATGCCATTAAAACAAAACAGGTGTGTTTCCCAACGGGACTGATGCGGTACACCTATGAACCTTATACCATGCAGAATGTTCTCCAATACGGCGGTGCTTATTATGTGTGTGGGACGGGGCGGCAGACTTTAGTGAAGGACAAGACTGCCAATGATAATTATTATCTTTTGACGTTGGCTGCACTGGCACAGGAGATTCGGAAACGAAAAGGGGAGAAAACTGCCAAGGTTGTTCTTGCAGCCGGACTTCCCCTTGCCGGGTTTGGAAGGGAAAAACAGAAATTTAAGGAATATCTGTTTCGGAAGGAACAGCCTGTCCGCTTTTTCTACGAGGGGGAACGCTATGAAATCCAGATTGAGGATGTGAAACTGTTCCCCCAGGGGTACTCTGCACTAGCCCTTTATCCGGAATACTTAAAAGATGAACCCTCTGTTCTTCTTGTGGATATTGGAGGCTGGACAGTAGATTTGATGCGTCTTGATAATGCGGTTCCCAATGCGGCTACCTGCAGAAGCCTGGAACTGGGTGTTATCCGTTGCATGGATGAGATTTTAGAGCAGGTGCGCAGAAACACCGGGCTGTCCGTAACGGAGACACAGATCGAGCGTGTTCTGAATGGAAAGCCCTGCAGTATGCCTGCAGAAGTTGTGTCTTTGATTGAGAAACAGGGCAGGCTTTACATTGAAAAGATACTGTCTGCGATCACCGAGGCAGGCTTTGATCTGCGGGCAGTCCCTTCCGTTTTCATGGGAGGCGGTGCTGCTATTTTCCAGCACCGTGTAAGCACCCAGGACCTCCTGTGTCGCCCGATTTACCTCACAGACGTCCATGCCAACGCAGCCGGATATGAACGGATTGTGGGGCAGATGAGGACGCTGTGAGCCGCCCGGTCTTTTCCTTTCGCCCAAACCTTAAGAACCCGGAGCATGAAAAAGCGTGGCAGATTTTAATGGAAGTTCCAAAAGGACAGAGGAATCAGTATCTGGTGGATGTGATTTTGGAAAAAGAAGAGCGGGAAACTTTGCGGAAACTGATTCAGGAGACGGTTCGGGAAGAATTGAAAAGTGGCAGTATGGAACGATTGCCAGCATGTGAAAAGGAAGAAATTCCAGATCAGATGCTGGATTTTTTATTTCAGATGGAGCAGGAGTAAAGGGGGTGAGGCCTATGGGCAAGGAAAGTATGGCATTGTTGGATATGCTTGGGTTTTGCATACATTTGACATGGATTCTTTAGTGGGTATTGTGAATAGCTTTCTTTCAAATTTTGGAGTATGTTGTGTATAACAAAACGAAAGGGGAAAACGCTTATGGCAGAGATGAAGAACATATGCGGAAAGATCCCGGTGGAATTACATGAGAAGGTACGAGCCGAGATCGAAGAAAGGGAAACAAGTACACAGATCTTTATCCGGCAGGTGATCGAAGAACACTTTAACAGACTGGAGAACAAAGGAGAAGAAAGCATGGAAAAAAGAACATTAGCAGTACAGGTCACAGAGGAATTATTCCAGAGAGTCAAATGGGCAGTCACAAAGGAAGGCATCAAACAGAAAGATTTTATCATCCGCATCATCGAAAAAGCGGTGGAAGAGGTAGAAGCCAAATGGAAGGAACTGGAACAGCCGGAAGAAAACGCAGAAACAGATAGACTGGAAGAAGCAAAAGAAACTGCGGAAGATGTCTATGAAGAAGAGACTACCGAAGCGGAAACCGAAACAGTGGAAGCCGCAGAGGAAGAGGCGGATGCAGAAATTTCTGAGGATGCAGAGGAAGAAGAGATTCCGGAATCCGGGGAAGAAACCGAAGAGATCGCATAATGCCAAACAAATAGAACTATAAAACCAGCAGGCGGTGTGGGAGAAAAACCATGCCGCCTGTTTTTTTTATTCAGCAAAGGAGGTTGATAGCCGCAACCATTCGATTTTTTGATTTATTCAGCGGGATCGGGGGATTCCGGGAAGGGTTAAGACGTGCAGGCGGTTTTACCTGTGTGGGACACTGCGAGGTGGATGCTTATGCGGATAAGAACTACCGATTGCTGTTCGACACAGAAGGGGAGTGGTTTTGCAATGACGCAAGAACAATCGAAACTGAACGAATGCCGGACTTTGATCTTTTGTGTGCAGGATTTCCTTGCCAGGCATTCTCTATCGCCGGAAAGCGGGAAGGATTTGCAGATGCCAGAGGAACTCTGTTCTTCGAGATTGCCAGACTGGTTGCAGACAAGCGACCTGCGTATTTCATCCTTGAAAATGTTCCCGGACTGCTTTCGCATGACAAAGGCAGGACGTTTCACACCATCCTCAGTACGTTATCTGAGCTGGGGTACGGTGTGGAATGGAAAGTGCTTAACAGCAAGGATTTTGGAGTCCCCCAATCCAGAAAACGGGTGTATATTGTCGGATATCTTGATCAACGATGTGCCGGAAAAATATTACCTTTCCCAACAGCAAATGGAACGCCTCTTGTACAAATCCAGACAGGAAGGCAAGGGGAACGGATCTACAAAGCCGAAGGGTTAAGCTGTACCCTGACTTCCGGAGCCGGAGGTGTGGGTGGTAAGACAGGGTTGTATGAAGTGGGTGTTCCTATTAAGGAGAATACAAAGCAGGGATATAAGATGGCGTATCCAGGCGACAGCATTGACTTAGGATATGCAGGACTGAACACCAGAAGAGGGCGTGTGGGGCATCAGATCGCCCATACCCTTACCACAGGAATCCAGCAGGGAACGCTTCATTTTGTGGATCTATCTCCGCCGCCTCTTGTCACAGAACATTGCAGGTGTCTGAATACCAGACAATCGGGCATCCATAATCACAAAGGGGAATGTTCCGGTGTCTTAAAAGAGGAAGGTGCCAGGGCAGTGCTGAATCCGGGAAGAGAAGAAACCCGGCAGAATGGCCGGAGGATGAAGAAGCCGGAAGAGCCGATGTTCACCATTACTGCCACAGACCGGCATGGAGTTACCTATCGGGGCAGAATCCGGAGGCTGGTGCCAAGGGAGTGTCTGCGGCTGCAGGGCTTTTATGACTGGCAGATTGACCGCATAGAACAGGAGATGTAGGACGGATTTTGCGGACATTCAAAATAAAAAAGAATGTGGAGGTAACAGACAATGGCAAAATCATTATTTGAGGAACTGGGCGGCAAATACGAAAGGCAAGGGGATTATTTGATACCGTGCTTAACTGTACCCGCCGAAGAAGAACAGGCAATAGGCATCTGGGGGCAACGGCATTTAGATTATCTAAAACAGTACCGTAAAGTTACATACACCAATCTTCTTACAAGAGGCAGGCTAAACGCCTACCTTGCCGACATCAACAGACAGGCACAGGAACGCTTTGAAAGGCTCATAGAGGGTATGAAACAGGCACAGGGCATAACGGAACAGCTAAAGGCAGAAAACGCCTTAGAATGGACAGGATGCCTCAATAACATAAGGGCTTGTGCGAGGGAGATTGTGGAAAAGGAAATTATTTTTGCATAAACAGATGATTAGTGGCAGGGGGAAATCCTGCCGCTTTTTCTGCTTTAGTTTGTCAGCTTGACAAATAAAGGGTTAAGGAATATAATTAGATTCAGTATTATACAAGGAGTTAATAAATATGCGGCAAGGTATTCTTAAATAAACTGTCAATTTGATAGTGGGAACAAAAAGTAGCAGTCTCGTTTCACTTTTAATATGGGGCTTAGTTTTTTGTACCCAGTTTAAGAATACTTTTATCATGTAATTTTATATGCCCGAAAACATATAAGTGTTTTGGGGCTATTGGAGTTATTTACCCAGTGATAGGAGTATTTATCACTGGGTATTTTTATGCCCTTTTTTGGGTGTTGATAGGAGGAAAATCACATGAAAATAATTAACTTAGGCATTCTGGCTCACGTTGACGCAGGAAAGACAACATTAACGGAAAGTTTATTGTATACCAGTGGTGCAATTGCAGAACTAGGGAGCGTAGATGAAGGCACAACAAGGACAGATACAATGAATTTGGAGCGTCAAAGGGGAATCACTATCCAGACAGCAGTGACATCTTTTCAGTGGGAGGATGTAAAAGTCAACATTATAGATACGCCAGGCCATATGGATTTTTTGGCGGAAGTATACCGTTCTTTATCCGTATTAGACGGAGCAGTATTATTAGTTTCTGCAAAGGATGGCATACAGGCACAGACCCGTATACTGTTTCATGCACTACAGATAATGAAGATTCCGACAATTTTTTTCATCAATAAAATTGACCAAGAGGGGATTGATTTGCCAATGGTATATCGGGAAATGAAAGCAAAGCTTTCTTCGGAAATTATAGTGAAGCAAAAGGTTGGGCAGCATCCCCATATAAATGTAACGGACAATGACGATATGGAACAGTGGGATGCGGTAATTATGGGAAACGATGAACTATTAGAGAAATATATGTCAGGGAAACCGTTTAAAATGTCAGAACTGGAACAGGAAGAAAACAGGAGATTCCAAAACGGAACGTTATTTCCCGTTTATCACGGAAGCGCTAAAAACAATCTGGGGATTCGGCAGCTTATAGAAGTAATTGCCAGTAAATTTTATTCATCAACGCCTGAAGGTCAATCTGAACTATGCGGGCAGGTTTTTAAGATTGAATATTCAGAGAAAAGGCGGCGTTTTGTTTATGTGCGTATATATAGCGGAACATTGCATTTGAGGGATGTTATTAGAATATCTGAAAAAGAGAAAATAAAAATCACAGAGATGTGTGTTCCGACAAACGGTGAATTATATTCATCCGATACAGCCTGCTCTGGTGATATTGTAATTTTACCAAATGATGTTTTGCAGCTAAACAGTATTTTGGGGAACGAAATACTGTTGCCGCAGAGAAAATTTATTGAAAATCCTCTCCCTATGCTCCAAACAACGATTGCAGTAAAGAAATCTGAACAGCGGGAAATATTGCTTGGGGCACTTACAGAAATTTCAGATGGCGACCCTCTTTTAAAATATTATGTGGATACTACAACGCATGAGATTATACTTTCTTTTTTGGGGAATGTGCAGATGGAAGTCATTTGTGCCATCCTTGAGGAAAAATATCATGTGGAGGCAGAAATAAAAGAGCCTACTGTTATATATATGGAAAGACCGCTTAGAAAAGCAGAATATACCATCCACATAGAAGTCCCGCCAAATCCTTTCTGGGCTTCTGTCGGGTTGTCCATAGAGCCGCTCCCTATTGGAAGCGGAGTGCAGTATGAAAGCAGAGTTTCACTTGGATATTTAAATCAATCGTTCCAAAATGCGGTTATGGAGGGGGTTCTTTATGGCTGCGAGCAGGGGCTGTATGGATGGAAAGTGACAGACTGTAAAATCTGTTTTGAATATGGATTGTATTATAGTCCTGTAAGTACCCCCGCAGACTTTCGGCTGCTTTCCCCTATCGTATTGGAGCAGGCTTTAAAAAAAGCAGGGACAGAACTATTAGAGCCATATCTCCACTTTGAAATTTATGCACCGCAGGAATATCTCTCACGGGCGTATCATGATGCTCCAAGGTATTGTGCAGATATTGTAAGTACTCAGATAAAGAATGACGAGGTCATTCTGAAAGGAGAAATCCCTGCTAGATGTATTCAAGAATACAGGAACGATTTAACTTATTTCACAAATGGGCAGGGAGTCTGCTTGACAGAGTTAAAAGGATACCAGCCAGCTATTGGTAAATTTATTTGCCAACCCCGCCGCCCGAATAGCCGTATAGATAAGGTTCGGCATATGTTCCACAAGTTAGCTTAACAGCTTGCAAAAGTCATATAAAATGAGATTTGAAAGGATTAGAGACTAATTATGATGAAATGCGAATGGATATTGTGTCCTGTTTGTGGGAGCAAAACCCGTAATAAAATTAGGAAGGACACTGTTTTGGAGAATTATCCCCTTTATTGTCCAAAATGCAGACAAGAAAGATTGATTAAAGTTGACAACTTGAAGATAACTGTCATCAAAGAGCCAGACGCTTAAGACGCAGAGCCGATGAAATTGTGGAACAATTCACGAATCATCGGCTCTTTTTGTTTCGTATTTGAAAGAACAAACTCACCAAATAAAAAAAACGATATTCGGGTGGGTTATTTTGTTATACCCTAAATTACCCTCTGAATTTGTTTTTAAATTTGGAGGGATTTTTTTATGTCCTTTTTTCGGGCAGTTATCTATCTGCTCATACGAAGCAAAATTTATCAATACATAGCATATCAGAGAACGGCAGGAAACCAGTTAAAAAAATTTCTGCCAGTGCAACGGTACTTCTCACCTTGAAAGTAGAAGTACAATCTCCATACAATAGAATTACTATTTCCTATAACCGTAAAGGTCACAGAGCCTTTGCGGTTTTTCTTTTGTCGATTTTTGTTGGAAAGTGCCGTAGGGCTGTTTCTGATATGCGGTGTCGTTCTCCGCCTCTCCATCTGGATTTTTTACATTTCAAAAATTCAGATGGGAGGTATTTATGGTGAAATATGCACCAAGAAAGGTATATATCAGAGAAAGTGGCGGCTATGTGGAATTATCCTACACGGAGTTCTGCCGTTGCAGGGAATCCGACCAGACCTATATGGACAAGCTGTTTATCCCCATTCAAGGCTGTCTGCTTGAAGTCGTGAGGGAGCAATACACAGACTTCTACCGTGACAAGGAACGGTGGCGTTATCTGCAAAAATTAGATACAAAGAATAGACTGCTATCTCTCGACGGATTTACGGACAGCGAGGGGAATCCTCTGGACTTTATCACTGATGAAGCGGTGGACATTGCAGAAACCGTTGTCAATGCGGTCATGGTGGACAGGCTGAAAGCCGCCCTGCCTTTGCTGTCGGATAGTGAACAGGAGCTGATACAGGCAATCTTTTTTGACGGACTTTCCGAGCGTGAAGTCGGGGCGAGGTTGGGCATAACCCAGAGCGTTGTAAACAAACGCAAAGCCAGAATCCTAATAAAACTAAGAAAGATAATAGAAAATTAAAATTTAAGGCGTTCAGCCCCCTTGTTTTTTCCTTTGGGAAGATGAGGGGGCTTTTCTCTGCCCTCTCAATCAATTCTGATTGGAGGAAGTAAGAATGGCATACAACCACGGACGGGAGGACAGGAAATGGCGTATCTGGAAAGAAGCGGAGGAAAAGCTGCTGCGTGAGTGCGGCGTTGATGAAGCGACCATTGAGCAGATACGCATGGCGGACAGGGCAGACTTCAATTCCAACAGGCGGTTTTACCGATGGACGAATGACGTTGCGGAATATCTTGAGGACATGGCAGGCAGGGAGCGGCAGGCGGAAGTGGGTACGGTTGCGGAGTTACTGGAAGAGATTGAGAGCGAAAATCTCTATCAAGTATTAGTCACGGTGGACGGGCGTACCTTGAAAATCGTCCTGCTGAAAATGCAGGGGTATTCCACAAAGGAGATTGCCCCGCTTGTGCATTTGACGACTGGTGCCATCTATGCGAGGTTAGACCATCTGCGGAAGAAGCTGCGGAAAATTTTATAGCTTCTAAAACAGCCTGCCATCCTGCGGGCTACTGGGTGAGGGATGGAAATCCCCTCACTCATTTTTTGCAGGAGGACAACAGGATGGCATACAGGGTTAAGGCATACACGCTTCGGGAGGAATCCACGGAAAGCGGCACAAGGTATTTTATCAGCTTTAAGGACGGGCAGGGCAAATCCCACGAGTTGGAAGTGTCGGAACAGTTCTTTATGGAGTTTCGGCAGATGGAGCGCAGGAACAGGAATCTTTTCTAATGGGACGAGCGGCACAGGGAGTTTAACGAGGTATGGGACGAAACCCTTTACAGACGGGCGTTGCGTGTGCCTAAGAGCCTTGATGAACGCATGGTTGAGGAAGAACGGAATGAAACGCTCTATAAGGCGGTTGGGAGCCTTCCAGAGATACAAAGGCGGCGTTTCCTGCTCTACTACGAGTATGAGTTCAATTTTTACCAAATCGCCGCTATGGAGCATTGCACCGCTTCGGCAATACAGAAATCTGTTGCGATTGCAAAGGAGAAAGTAAAGGCGGAAATTGAAGAAATATCTCCAACCGTGACCGACACCGCCCGAAAAAGAAATCTGTTTTTTATTTGTGTGGGATTGGCGGCATTACATACTCTCACTTTTTTCCGTGGGAGTAAATCTATTTTTAAGGAGGTCAACGCCTATGTGCAACGAAAACAAAGACACCGCCCGAAAGGAGGAAAGCCATGCAGAAGTTACAGACAGTCAACGCCGAAACGCTCCTTTATGAACCGCTTGAGAAACCATCCTTTGTGGTGGACAGCCTTATCCCGACAGGCTTATCGCTGTTCTGCGGCTCACAGAAGATAGGCAAAAGCTGGCTCATGCTGAAGCTATGCTTATGCGTGTCGCAGGGAATCCCTTTATGGGATATGCCGACAATGGAGGGCGATGTGCTTTACCTCTGCCTTGAGGACACGTTCTGCCGCATACAGGACAGGTTATTTCGTTTGACGGACGAAGCAAGCGGGCGGCTCCACTTTGCCGTGGCAAGCTGCAAGCTGTCAGACGGTCTTATCGTGCAGCTTGAAGATTATCTGAAAGATTACCCAGACAGCAGGCTCATTGTCATTGATACCTTGCAGAAAGTCCGTACAGCTTCAAAAGACAATGCCTATGCAAGCGACTATGGGGACATCTCCCTCATCAAAGACTTTGCCGACAGGCACTCTCTGGCGGTCATTGTCGTACACCACATCCGAAAGCAGAATGACAGCGACGTGTTCAACAAGGTGTCTGGGACGACAGGATTAACGGGGAGTGCGGACGCTACCTTTGTTCTGGAAAAGGAGAAACGTGCGTCTGACACCGCCAAGCTGTATGTGACGGGCAGGGACACGCCTTATCAGGAATACACGCTGCGTTTCCGTGATTGCCGTTGGGAGCTTGTGGAGCGGAAAACGCAGGAGCAGCTTGCGAAAGAAACGATACCAGATGTCCTTTTTCGGTTGGTGGATTTTATGAGGGATAAGGAAGAATGGATAGGCACGGCAACGGAACTGTTAGCCGCTATGGGGGAAACGGAAACCATACCCACGGTGATTACGAAATGGCTGAATGAATACCGCACCACATTTTTAAGCGAGAACCGTATCTGCTACCAGTACAGCCGCAGGAAAGACGGCAGGCGGATTGCCCTTGCAAGGAGGGCGGGTGACAGCGGTGATGGTGGTGACAGCGATATTAGGATACCCCCCTGTTACTGTCATTGACGCTTAAAGCCATGTAAAGCTGGCGGCTCTGCCCTGCGGGTGACAGCAGTGACGGTGGTGACAGTGATTTTAGGATACCCTGCCGCTGTCATCCCTACGGGAGAACACCCCGTAAACGCAAAATGCAGGCGTGAGATTTACTCGCCCTTTTCGGTCGTGTAAAACCACCCCTGCGGTCAGAAAAATCATTCCGATTTTTCCGACTGCGTTTACAGGGTGTAACACACTACACTTTGCCCTGCAAAGTCGTGTGCCAGACGTTCCCTCTGGACTCCCTTAAGGCAGGGCTGTGCCCTGCTATCCTACGCCTTACGGCTTCGGATAAAAGAATGGCGGCATGACGGTGACGGCTCTTGCGAGGGGGGTATCCCAAAAACACCGTCATCATCGACATGACCGTCATGCAGGGGGTGAGGGTGACAGTTGCGGCAGTCGGCAGGGGGTATCCCAAAACTGCTGTCACCGCCGTCACCGCTGTCACCCAAAGGGCAGTTTACCCGCCGAAGAAAGGAAGATGATGAATTATGCCCTATGCAATCCTGCGTTTCCAGAAACGCAAAGCGGGCGGCGTTGCGGCTTGCGAACGCCACAACGAGCGTAAAAAAGAAGCCTATAAAAGCAATCCAGATATAGATATGGAACGCTCGAAAGATAACTACCATCTTGTGAATCCGCCGAGGTACACCTACAAGAAAGAGATTAACCGCATGGTAGCCGAAGCAGGGTGCAGGACGAGGAAAGATAGCGTGATGATGGTGGAAACGCTTATCACGGCTTCGCCAGAATTTATGAACAGCCTGCCGCCCAAAGAACAGAAAGCGTATTTTACGATGGCTCTGGATTTCATTTCAGAGCGTGTCGGGGAGAAAAATATCCTCTCCGCAGTCGTCCACATGGACGAGAGAACGCCGCATATGCACCTCTGTTTTGTGCCGATTACACCAGACAATAAGCTGTCTGCCAAAACAATTTTAGGCAATCAAAAGAGCCTGTCCGAATGGCAGACCGCCTACCATGAGCGGATGTCCTCACGGTGGAATCAGCTTGAAAGAGGTCAGTCCTCAATGGAAACGAAGCGGAAACATGTCCCCACATGGCTCTATAAGTTGGGCGGCAGGCTTGATAAACAGTATGAGGAAATTGTGTCTGCACTGTCCGACATCAACGCCTTTAATGCAGGGAAGAAGCGTGACAAGGCTCTGGAACTGATTGCGGCATGGCTCCCAGACGTGGAGAAATTCTCAAAGGAAATCAGTAAGCAGAGTGCCTATATCAATAGCCTAAAGGAGCAAATCGGGCAGGAATCAGACTATGCGGGGCGTATGCGTGATGAAAAGTATGAGCAGGAACTAAAGGTGCAGAAAGCGAACCAGAAGATATTTGAGTTGCAGAGAACCAACGAGCAGATGGGGCGGCTGCTCTCAAAGATACCGCCCGAAGTGTTGGAAGAATTGCAGAAAAACCATAAAAGCAGAGCGAAAGAAAGGTAGATATGTGAATGAAGAAACAGGATTTTAAGGTGTTAAAGACCAAAGACTTGTACCCGTTTCCCGACAATCCGTTTCATGTGGCAGAGGATGAAACGCTGTCAGAATTAGCGGAAAGCATCAAGGAATTTGGCATTGTCACGCCGATAATCACACGCCCGAAAGAGGACGGGAACGGCTATGAAGTGATTGCAGGGCAGCGGCGTGTCCGTGCGTCTGAACTTGCAGGGATAAATACCGTGCCTGCGTTTGTCCTGCCCTTAGACCGTGACCGAGCCATCATCACCCTTGTAGACAGTAATTTACAGCGTGAGAATATCCTGCCATCAGAGCGGGCGTTTGCCTACAAGATGAAATCCGAAGCCATGAAGCGGCAGGGTTTCCGCACAGACTTAACCTCGTCACAAGTTGTGACGAAGTTGCGGACGGACGACAAGGTGGCACAGGGCTTCGGCGTAGGCAGGATGACCGTACAAAGATTTATCCGTTTGACGGAACTGATACCGCCGATTTTGCGGATGGTGGACGAGGGGAAAATCGCCCTCACGCCTGCGGTGGAACTGTCCTTTTTGAAGAAAGACGAGCAGGAAAACCTCTTTGCCACGATGGAGAGCGAAGAAGCAACGCCCTCACTCTCACAGGCACAGCGGATGAAAAGCCTAAGCCAGAGCGGGCGGCTTGACATGGATACGATATTTGCAATTATGACGGAGGAAAAGGGAAACCAGAAAGAAACCTTGAAAATCAACACAAGCAAGCTGAAAAAGTATTTTCCGAAGAACACAACGCCGAAGCAGATGGAGGAAACCATCATTAAACTTTTGGAGCGTGAATTGCAGAGGAAACGGGGCAGGGACAGCCGCTAATCTTCTCTTTTCGGGAGGTAAATGCAGAAAATTGAGGTATGAAGAATGAAAGAAATCCAGTATGAGATTGTAAAGGAAATCGCCGTATTGTCTAAGGGCGACAGCGGCTACACAAAAGAAATCAATCTTATCTCATGGAACGGAAGAGAGCCGAAATATGACATCCGCAGCTTTTCCCCGAACCGTGAGAAGTGCGGAAAGGGTATCACGTTGAACGCTGATGAAGCAGCAGCACTCCTTGAAGCATTACAGAAAGAAGTAAACAGCGGGGATTGATGGTATCTGATTGACAGGGCGGGGCGTTTCCAGACGTTCTCCTGCCCTGTCTGGAAAGGAAGATTTAAGTATGGGCGAGGATAAGAAAGCAGATAAAAAGAGAAAGCGTATCGTGCCGAAAGCACCAGTTCAGATGATAATCAGCCGTGAATATGTCGGCACGCAGACAGTCACAGAAGCGTTTATCCCGATTATTTCCGAGGATATTCGGAAGAAGATTGCCGAGGGCGACACCTTCGACAATGAGGGGCTGTCCGCTTAGAATGTACGCAATGGAACATGAAAACAGATAGGACAGATATGGAGGTTTTACAGTATGGCAGGAATAAGAATGGAGAACAAGATTTATGAAGTCGGCATGTACTGCCGCTTGTCAAAAGACGATGGCACGGATAACGAGAGTGCGAGCATTGCGACACAGAAATCCATCCTCACGGATTATGTGAAAAAGCAGGGATGGCACTTAGCAAAAACGTATGTGGACGACGGTTACTCTGGTACAAATTTCCAAAGACCAAGTTTCCAGAACATGATTAAGGACATTGAAAGCGGTCTGATAAACTGCGTTATCACGAAAGATTTATCTCGTCTGGGGAGGAACTATCTTGATTGCGGACTGTATCTGGAAGTGTTTTTCCCAGAGCATAATGTGAGGTATATAGCGGTCAATGACGGCGTGGACACGCTCAATAAATCCGCTATGGACATCACGCCTTTCCGCAACATCCTAAACGAAATGTATTCCGCCGATGTGTCGGTCAAGATAAAATCGGCGTACCGAGCGAGGTTTCAGCAGGGGAAATTCATGGGGACGACAGCACCATACGGTTACGTCAAAGACCCCGCCGACCACAACCATCTGCTGATAGATGACAAAGTTGCCCATGTGGTAAGGGAAATATTTGACCTTGCGTTAGCGGGCAACGGAATCGCCAAAATCCGCAAGCACATCAACAAACAGCATATCTTACGCCCCGCCGCTTATGCGGCGGAGCAGGGGGCAACAGGCTATGAGAGGTATTTTGAGGAGAATGAGGAGAACCGTTATATTTGGAGCGAGAACAGCGTAAGGGGCATTTTAAGAAGCCCGATATATGCGGGAAACCTTGCAGGCTACAAGCGGATTGCCGCCAACATGAAAAGCAAGAAACGCCCCTCTAAGCTGCCCGAAGAATGGGAAGTGATACCAGACACCCATGAGGGGATAGTCACGCAGGAGGAATTTGATACCGTACAGCAGCTTATTACAAGCCGCAGATTACCAGAAAACAAGGGCGGCTTTGAGAACATCTTTGCAGGCGTTATTAAGTGTGCGGACTGCGGCTATGCGATGCGGGCTATGAGTGCCAACAGGAGGAAACGCCCCGACATCATCGACTGCGTACAATATTCCTGCAATAATTATGGCAGATACGGTAATATCATGTGTACCGCACACAGCATTGAAGCGAGGGACTTGTTCAACGCTGTCCTCACCGACATCAACCGATTTGCGGATATGGCAGTCAATGATGAAAAGGCAGTGAGGGCGATTGAAAAGCGGCTCACGGAAACAGACCAGAGCAAGGCAAAGGCACTGGAAAAGGAGCAAAGAAAACTGAACAAACGCCTTGCAGAACTGGACAGGCTGTTTTCCTCACTCTATGAAGATAAGGTGATGGAGCGTATTACCGAGCGGAATTTTGAGATGATGTCGGGAAAATACCAGAAAGAACAGCTTGAAATTGAAGCAAGGCTGAAAGAGGTAACGGAAACGCTCAGCGACAGCTATGAGAAGACGCAGGGTGTCCGTGATTTCCTCTCCCTAATCCGCAACTATCAAGGCATTAAGGAACTGGACGCAACCATCATAAACGCACTTATAGACAAGATACTTGTTTCGGAACGTGAGAAACTTACAGACGGAATGGTGCGGCAGGAAATCAAGATTTATTATAAATTCATCGGCTTTGTCGGTGAATTACATATCACACCGACAAAGCGGTGGACTGCGTTAAAGCCTAAGAATTGTACGGTGTGCGGTGTTGAATATGTTCCCCGCTCTGGCATATCGAAGTATTGTCCTGCTTGTGCCAAGAAGATACAGAGGGAGAAATCAAACGAGAGCAAACGCAGGAGCAGGGAGCGAAACAGACAGGCATGTATTGAACTGTCCGCAAAAAATGACCGACTGACTTCGGACAGCCAGCTTTATAAACAGGCTGGAAATGGAGTGACCGTCAACGTGATCGAAGCCATCGGAACGCTTCTTCGGCAGGCAGATACAGAGATCCGGGCAGAGGATGAAAAGACAAAGAGGTAAGGCAGTATGGCAATTGGAATTCAGGATCAATATTTCGGTACAGAGATTGAGATGACAGGGATCACCAGGCAGAGGGCTGCGGAGAAAGTAGCAGAGCTGTTTGGGACAAGGGCAGTTTGCGACGGTGGATATTATGGGGTCTGGTCTGTGACAGATCAGGAAGGAAAGAAATGGAAGTTCATGTATGATGGGAGCATCTATACGGAACGCAGGGAGCGTGGACGCATGGTTCCTGCCGGAAGAGAATACAGCACCGAGATGGTCAGTCCGAAACTTTCCTATGGAGAAATGGGAAAATTGCAGGAAGTGGTGCGGTGTCTCAGGCATCATGGGGCGAAGGTAAATGCATCCTGCGGGCAGCATGTGCATGTGGATGCTTCCAATCACACCCCAAGAAGCCTTAAAAATGCCATGACCATTATGTATTCCAAAGAGGACATCCTGTTTAAGGCATTGAAGGTGCAGACATCAAGGGAACAGGAGTATTGCCAGAAGGTACGCCCCATTGTGCTGGAGAAGATCCGCCGGATGCCAAACAGCACCATTTCCATGGAAAAGTTGAAACGGGTATGGTATGGGGGCAGGGATGGAAGCCATGATCATTATGACGATACCCGGTACTATGCGTTGAACCTTCATGCAGTGTTTTCCAAAGGAACTTTGGAGTGGAGATGTTTTGAGAGTACCCTCCATGCAGGAAAAGTGCGGGCAAATATCACTTTGGCTCTTGCCATCTCTGCCCAGGCCATCAATCAGAAATGCACCCAGATGCGGAAAACGGAGATCACAGAGAATCCGGCATTTACCTTCCGTACCTTTTTATTGCGGCTGGGGCTCATTGGACCGGAATATAAGAATGTCCGGGAACATCTGCTTGCCAATCTGGAGGGTGACAGGGCATGGAGATATGACCGCAGTACCTATGAATGTTTGAATCGAAATCATCGGGCGGAGGATGCCCGTTAGGAGGTAAGAGATGAAAGAATCCTATTATTTTGCCTATGGCAGCAACATGAACTTAGACCAGATGGCGTACCGCTGTCCGGCAGCTTCCGTAGTGGAGAAGGTCAAGCTGGAGGGATACCGCCTGACCTTCTGTGGCAGGGGGAAAGGATGCGGTGTTGCCACTATTTTGCCGGAAGAGGGCAGCCGGGTGGAAGGGGTGCTTTGGAAGATCACACCGGAGTGTGAAAAAAGCCTGGACTTTTATGAAGGGTATCCCCACCTGTATGGGAAGGAGACTGTTCTTGTTCAGGGAAAGGATGGTGTGAAACGGGAAGTCATGGCATATACCATGAATGCACCCTATAAGGATCAGCCTGCCATCCCCTCGGATCTTTATTTTATGGGAATCGTGGAAGGCTGCCATCAGAATGGGATTTCCAGCCGATCTGTGACCGATGCGCTAAAGCGTACAAGACAGGAAGTGGGAAAGAAAAAAGCCAGTCACAAGAAAACAGAAGTCAGTAGATAACAACGCCGCAGGGGAAATCCTCTGCGGTATTTTTAACGAAAAAAGGAGAATGCAATGAAGAGCAGGAATATCAAAACAAGACTTGCAGCCTTTGGGCTCGCACTGCTCATGGGTCTTAGTCCGCTTGGGAACTTAGCGGATGTCCATGCGGCAGAAACAAAAAATCCGTCAGAGCCAGTGACGGAGAGCGTAGAAATATCTGAAACGGAACAGACAGAGGAAGCTTCAGAAGCTGCGAAACATTTGGTAACAGCAGAAGATATCACGAAAGATATTTCCGACAAGGATTTTATGGCAGAGACTTGTATGGAAGGTATCCATTACAATTCAGAACAAGAGGATGTTACCTTGGAACGTATCGAAGCGGAAGATGGAGGGAGCTACCACCCTGACCAGGCAGGAACCTATATTGCAACCTACTGGGTTGTGCCAAAGGATGCGCGTGACAGCTATTCTGTGAGCAGAAAGATCATCCTGACGGATACGGAAGGGCAGGCTCATACAGAAGAAAATGGCGGTCAGAAACAGAAGGAGGATACGAATTCTGAAGAAGATTCGGAGACGCCTGTGCAGGAGATCCCGGATGTGGAAGTGACGGTATCCGGGGAAGATGCGGATGCACAGGCAGCAAGGGAACTGGAAGAAAAGATTGAGGATGGGGAAGTGATGATGCTTTCCGGTGCGGAAAACACGTTCCGAGCAAAGGAAACCGTACATCTGGAAAAAGGGGAGACCATCTACTATCCAAGTTATATTGGAAATTACTTAACCTGCTGGTTTACGGTCAATGGAAAGATCGCTTACTGTCTGGAATCCCATCGTTCCTCACCGCCGAGTGGAGACTATGTGGCACAGGTACTGGACAGCAATAAGAACTTGCAGAAGGTGCTGTATTATGGTTATGGCGGCGCCGGGGATATTACAGGCAGTTATCTGTCCGGGAAAAGTGCAGAAGAGAAATATGTATATACCCACATCGCAGCCAGCTATGCCTATGCAGGTGAGGCAGGATTTACAGGATGTAAGTATGAAGATCTGGTAAACGCAGGCGTGATCGCCTATATTGACCACCTGTTTGCTATGGAAGAGCCGCCGAAGGGGGAAATCTCCCTTTCCAAGACTTCTGTAAAAGCAGTCCGAAATGGAAATGTATAGAAAACACCGGATATCACATTGTCCGGGGATCACCGAAACTACATTTCAGTCAATGTACCAAAAGACATCACCATTTATAACAAGACAAAGGGAACTTCCGCAGAGAATGGTGCGCTGAAGATCTATGGCGGGGATACCTTTTATTTGACTGCCCCAATGCTTCATACCGGAAACTATTCCTCCGGGGAACTGCATGGTTCTGTAGGGGAAACCTGGAGAACGCTGGTATTATCCACAGGAAACAGCAATCAGGACATTGGAGTCTTTGAATCGGAGAAAGCCAATCCGGTAAGTTTTACGGTAGACTGGCTGGAGATGACAAGGATCGAGCTTTTCAAACAGGATGCGGATACCAAGAATCCTTTAGACGGTGCAGTGTATGGCATTTATACAGACAGCAAGTGTGAGCATCTTTTGATGGAAATGCCAGTCACCGGGGAAGAGGGAAAAGCAGTCAGTGATTATTTTGAGGCAGCCATCAAAACAGTATATGTGAAGGAGATCAAGGCTCCAGACAAGTATGCACAGAGTGATGTGATCCATAAGGTGGATGTGGAAGCCGGAAAGACGGTCACCATCTCAGCAACCGATGAGAGGGTGAAAGGTGCTGTCCATATCCAAAAGATCGATAAGGAGACACAGGCTTTTCTTCCCCAGGGAGATAGTTCCCTTGCCGGGGCTGTGTATGGTCTGTATGCCAGAGAGGATATCGTCCACCCGGATGGAAAGACGGGGGTTCTGTTCAAAAAAGACAGCCTCATCGCACAGGGCGTGATCAAGGAGGATGGTACCTTAGATTTTTCCAAATTGTATCTGGGGAAAATGTATGTGAAAGAGATCACTCCGCCGGAAGGCTATACGGTAGATCCAACAGAGTATGAGGTGGACCTTGCTTACGAAGGACAGGAAGTGGCAGAGGTAACCAGGGACCTGACGGTACAGGAACAGGTGAAAAAGCAGGCGTTCCAGCTGATCAAGATCAGCGAAGATGGAGACCAGACAGAAACAGACCTTGTGGAAGGAGCAGGTTTTAAGGTGTATCTGATCAGCAGCCTTTCCAAAGTAGAGAGTGGGGAATTACAGCCATCCAATGGGGATCAGTTTACTGCGGAAGATTTCCGAGGTTATGATTTCAGTAAGGAAGAGGTGGCAGTGACCTATGTGGATGGCAAGGCTGTCCCAGTACAGGAGCTTATTACAGATAAAAAAGGATATGCTCTCAGTCCGGAGCTTCCGTATGGTCTTTATGTGGTAGAGGAAAGCACCGTACCGGAGAACTTGAAAGCCATCGATCCGTTTTTGGTGAAGGTTGATGAGGACAGCAGAGAACCGATGGTATGGCGTGTGTTCGATGACCGTCCGTTTGAGTTTTTGTTAAAAATCGTGAAAAAGGATGCACAGACAGGCAATCCGGTTTTAAAAGCAGGAGCTTCCTATAAAATCTTTGACATGGAAAAAGAGGAATATGTAGAGCAGACGGTATTCTATCCGAAGAAAGAGACCATCAGCGTTTTTAAGACCAATGAGGAAGGCTATCTGGTAACACCGGAAGAATTGAAATGTTCTACTTACCGGATCGAAGAAGTGAAAGCACCGGAAGGGTTTGTAAGACAGGGATATGAGAGTTCCTTGTATGAAGGGGAAAAAGTAATTTCTCCATTGGAAGTGACCGGAAAAGGCAGTTACAAAGAGAACCCGAAAGAGGGAATCGTGATCACGGTTTCTTCCGATACCGCCCATCAGATCGATCCCGATACCGGGGCAGTCATCGTGGAAGTCGAGCAGCCAAACGATGAGCAGGTGGGAAGCCTGACACTGACCAAAACCGGGGAACAGCCAGTGGAAGTGAAGGGGGATTCCCTGCTTGCAAAGGCAAAGAGACTGGCAGGAAAGATCAAAGATGCAGTGACCGGAGAGGATACCGATACTGGGGTGTTCCATGACTTTGTATATGAAGAATCCGGTGTGGAAGGGGCAGCCTTTGAACTGTATGCCAAGGACACCATTTATTCCCCGGACGGAGCAAAGGATGAGCAAGGCAATCCGGTCATCCGTTATGAAAAAGACGATCTGGTGGCAACTTTAGTGACCGATTCAGAAGGAAAGGCAGTGGTAAATAATCTTCCATTGGGTTCTTATTATCTGAAAGAAACGGTGGCAGGTGACCATTTCGTATTGAACCCGGAACAGAAAGAATTTACCCTGACCGTAGAGGATGATACTCAGGCAGTTGTTTATGAAGGGGTTGCTTATAAAAATGAGCGACAGAAGATTTCCATTTCTGTAGAAAAGAAGGATGCAGTCACAGAAGAGAAGCTGGAAGGCGTGATCTTTGGATTGTATGCCAAAGAAGATATCCTCTCCCAGCAGGGTGAGGTTCTTGTGGAAAAGGACACTCTGCTGGAGAAGAAAGCAACGGATGAGAAGGGACAGCTTACCTTTGACAGCGACCTCTATCATGGGAAATATTATGTAAAAGAGGAAGTGAGAAAACCGGGATATCTTCCAAATGAAGAAATCTGGGAGATGGATGCCTCTTACACAGACCAGAACCTTGCAGAAATCAAGCTGACAAAAGAAGTGGAAAACCAGCCGACTGAGAGCCAATTTACGAAAACCGATGCAACAACCGGGGAAGAACTGGAAGGCGCGAAGCTTCAGATCATCGATAAAGAGGGCAACATCGTAGAAGAGTGGATCAGTGCAAAAGAACCACACGTAGTTTATGGACTGCCAGAAGGAACGTATATCCTTCACGAAGAACTGCCGCCTTATGCAGAGGGCTATGTATCTGCAGAAGATATCGAGTTTGAAGTAAAAGAAGATGGCAGTGTGACCAAGGTGGAGATGAAGGATGATTATTCCAAAGTGGAAATTTCCAAGACGGATATTACCACAGGCGAGGAACTGGAAGGTGCCAAGCTGCAGATCTTAAATAAAGAGGGTGAGATTCTGGAAGAGTGGGTAACGGATGGAAAGCCTCATCTGGCAGAGAAACTTCCGGTAGGGGAAGAGCTGACTCTGCGTGAGATCACAGCGCCGGAAGGCTATGAGATTGCAGAAGATGTGAAATTCACATTGGAAGATACCATGGAAATCCAGAAGGTGGAAATGAAAGATGCAAGAACACCGGAAACACCGGGTGTACCGCAGACAGGGGATGACCACTGGAAACCAATCCTGCTGTTTGTTCTCCTGGGAGCATCAGCAGCCGGACTCATGGCAACCATGATTTATAAGAAGAAACATGGAAAGACAGAAAAAGCAGATGAAACGAAAAAAGAAGAGTAGGCTGTGGATTCTGCAGGTGATGTTGTGTGTCATCTGCATAATGAGTGCAGCGTTGCTTTATTATGATTTTGTTATCATCCCCCGGCAGAACCGGGAACTGGTGGAGGACTTAAAATCCCACTTCCCGGAGGAATTTCCTCCGGGCGGGGGCTCTCCAACACAAAAAGAAGAACAGGCTGGAAGAGAACTGGAAGTGCCTGCCGTTGACTTTCGCTCCCTCCAGAGTCAGTATCCGGATGTTCGGGGCTGGCTTACGATCCAGGAGAGTGGCATCGATTATCCGGTACTGCAGAGCAGCCCGGAAGAACCGGAGTATTATCTGCCGAGGGATTACCGGGGAAACTACGACATCAATGGAAGTTTGTTCCTCCAGGCAGACTGTATTCTGGGAGAATCGGGAAATCTGACCATCTACGGTCACAACATGAACAGCGGGGCAATGTTCGGGAATCTGGATCAGTACGCCTCCTATGATTACTGGAAAGCACATCCCAGGGTGTTCTTTCAGACACCGGGAGGGATGGAGGAGTACCGGATAGCGGCAGTTTTGAAAGCCGATGTGTCCATGTTCGACTTCCAGAGGACATCTTTTCAGAGTCCACAGGAATTGGAGGCTTATGTAGCGCAGGCAAAAGCGCTGTCGTTGTTTGAAACAGGGGTAGATGGCATAGGTTGTGAGAAAACTCTGACGCTGGTGACCTGCTCTTATGAGTGGAAACAAGCCCGGAACATCCTTGTGGCAGTAAAAACAGGAGCTTAAAGGGGAAAAAGTGTTCAACAGTGGGAACTTTCTTCCGGTCTCTGGATATCTCCAGTACGCTTCGGAGTCAGTAATGTCAGAAAGTGTTCAAAAGTACCCCAAAAGTGCAGAATATGAGACAAGCTGCAGGTAAGAAGTGGCACTACGGAACAAAAAGTGTTCGAAGTTAATGGATGTGCAACGGATCGTGGCGGCTTGTGTAGTCTTGTAGTGTTGGGAAAGTGTTCGAAGATGGGCGCTTTTCCAGCTCTTTGGTGGCTTTTTGGAACTGAAGTTGCCGGGAAGTGTTTGAAAGCACCCGAAAAGTGCAGAATATGAGACAGGGCTGCATGAAAAGGACAGTACCATCATACACAAAAGTGTTCGAGGATGTAGGATGTACAACGAAATGTGGCGTGATGTAGTGTCAGAAAGTGTTTAAAGACTGGGACTTTTGCAGCTATCTGGATGTATCTGCCATCTATCTGGAATGTGTTTTTTAAGCGAAAATCTGAGAGTATAATGAAAATGTAAAATCGGATATAAAACTTAGAAAATGTGAGAAATAGTGCTTGAATTGTAACGACAAAAGCGTTACAATATAAGAAACAAGGAGGTGTGATCATGGAAAAAACAGCAACATTAAACTTAAGAGTAAACCCAACTGTCAAAGAGCGGGCAGAAAAAGTATTGTCTCAGTTAGGTGTTCCTATGTCAACAGCGATTGATATGTACTTGAATCAAATTTCTCTTACAGGTGGAATTCCATTTTCTGTTTCTTTACCAAAAGCACCAGTATCGATTCATGCAGATGCCATGACAACAGAAGAAATCCATCAGAAATTGGAAAAAGGTTACAATGATATAGCTGCAGGAAGAGTGCAAAATGCAGCAGAAGCGTTCGCAAAATTCAGGGAGAATCATTGATATGAAACACTATACGGTTGAGATTACAAATGAAGCATTGGCTGATATGGAGCAGTTATATAATCACATCGCTTATGTTCTTCAGGCACCAGAAAATGCGATGGATCAATACAACCGGATTGCAGACGCTATTTTAACATTGGATACTATGGCTGAGAGAATCCGTATTATGGAATCAGAGCCGGAACGAAGCAAAGAGATGAGAAGATTGTTGGTAGACAATTATTCGGTCTTTTTTGTAATCCAGGGAGATAAGGTGATTGTAACAGATGTACTGTATAGTGCATCAGATATTGAAAGCCGATTAAAAGGTTAAATGAGAAAATTAAACAATATATAAAACATCAGGCAGGATATGTTCCCGTAAAAAGGAAGGTGTCCTGCCTTTTTGCATGAAAGAGAGGGAATTCATATGAGAAAATTTTATACAGCAGAAGCAGTAACAGAAGGACACCCGGACAAATTGTGTGACCAGATTGCAGATGCAATCTTGGATGTGTGTCTGAAACAGGATGAACAGTCCAGAGTAGCATGTGAGGTGCTTGCTACGAAAGGAACGATCATTGTGGCAGGGGAAATCACCAGCACCTATGAACCGGATGTGTTTGCAGTTGTGCGAAAAGTACTGTCTGACGTGGGTTATTCCAGTGAAGGGATTGCAATGGACACTTTTGTCCATCGACAGAGTCCCGATATTGCAGGGGCAGTCGATACTTCAAAAGAACGAAGGGAAGGAGTGTCTGACAATCAGATAGACTGGTTCCAAGGGGCAGGGGATCAGGGTGTGATGATCGGATATGCCTGTGATGAAACGAAGCAGCTCATGCCTATGCCTGTGGTGCTGGCCAATCGGATTGTCCGGGAATTATCTGCCTGCAGACAAAGCTCTTATATTCAGGGGATCTTACCGGATGGGAAAGCCCAGGTGACCGTAGAATATGAAAATGGGAAGCCTGTCCGACTGGATAGTGTGGTAGTGTCCTGCCAGCATACGGAAGAAAAAGATTTGAAAAAGCTGGAAGCGGAGATCCGAAAGAAGGTGTTATTGCCGGCGCTTCGTCCCCTGCCACCGGATGAGGAAACCAAGATTTATATCAATCCATCGGGGCGTTTTGTCTGTGGAGGACTGGATGCAGATACGGGGCTGACTGGAAGGAAGCTGATGGTAGACAGTTATGGAAGCATGGTTCCCCATGGCGGTGGTGCATTTTCCGGAAAGGATTGTTCAAAAGTGGATCGTTCAGCAGCCTATATGGCTAGATATATCGCCAAGAATATCGTAGCTGCGGGGCTTGCCAGCAAGTGTCAAGTGTCTTTGGCTTATGCAATCGGAGTGGCACAGCCAGTTATGGTGCAGGTGGACACGTTTGGTACGGGAAACGTGTGTGCGGATGACTGTCTGGAGCTGGCAATCCCGCTGGTGTTTGGGCTGACTCCGAAGCAGATCGTGGATACCCTGCGCCTTACCCGTCCTATTTTCCGACAGACTGCAGCCTTCGGGCATTTCGGAAGAAAAGAGTTTCCGTGGGAGCGCACCGATAAGGTCGAGGCTCTTCGCAATGCAGTGATCTGATGGCTTGGGTTACTGAAGAAGAATATCAGGCAGCCAAGCAGGTGAGAGCCTACGAGTATCTGCAGACATACCAGCCGGGGAGATTGAAAAAAACACGGACAAGAAATGAATGGCAGCTTCAGGACCATGACAGTTTCAAAATCAATGAGATTACCAGCAAATGGCATTGGAAGTCCAGGGGTATTGGTGGAATGTCGGCTCTCCGGTTTTTGATGCAGGTAGATGGCATGGGATATACGGAAGCAGTAAAAATCTTGTGTGAGCAGACGCCTGTGTATGTTTCCAGAGCAGAACCAGCCCCCAGGAAGAAGCCCTTTTCCCTGCCTTTCCCCAACGACAGTTTTTACCGGGTACGGAGATATTTGAACCAAAGGGGAATCCGGGATGAGGTACTGGATTATTGTGTGCAGCTGGGAATCCTGTATGAGAGCGCCCCCTACCATAACGCTGTTTTTGTTGGCATGGATGAACAGGGAGAAGCAAAGTATGCGTTTCTGCGTGGGATTTATGACAGCCGGGGAAAGAGCTTTCGAATGGAACAGGAAGGAAGCAACAAACAGTATAGCTTTTGTGTTCCGCCTTTGGGGAAAAGCCATCGGGTAGCGGTGTATGAAGCCTGTATTGATGCCCTTGCCCATATGACGCTGGAAGATGGACGAACCGATAAGTATCGCCTGTCTCTGGGTGGAATCGCAGCGCCGAAAGAAGGCGCGGAACGAGCAACAAAAAAGATGAAGCGCCCGGATGCATTGGAATATTTTCTGAAAGAGCATCCGGAGGTAACAGAAATTGAGCTCTGCACCGATAACGATTTTGCCGGGCGATGGGCATGTGCGCAGTTAAAAGAGCAGTATGAGGAAAAATATACCGTAGTTTGTAACTTACCACAGATGGAAGGTGCAGACTATGGAGACCTGGCAAAACAGGCGGTGGAAAAACAGAAGAAACAGCAAAAGGAAAGAGGCAGGTGAGGCAAATGGAAGATACGATCAAAATAGAATTATTGACACCGCTGACAGGAACCTTTCTTCCCAATGAGATGGAACAAGATTGGGAAGAAGAGGATTACAATGACTTTGAAGAAGAGCAGGTATTTTTTGAAGGAGATGATTTAACGGAGTATGCTTCTGTGATTCAGGAAAAGATTGCAGAATACAACCGTGTCGGACATGACGATGATAGGACCGATAATCTGATGGATTATTTTGACGGAAGTGCTGCCATTAAAGAAAAAGTAGTGTCCGCAGTTCCATCGGTGAAAGAATCGGATGGTGTGTTATATGGCTGTACAACTTTAGAATTGAAAGAGTATCTGGAGGCGGAAGAATTATCGGAACTGTGTGAATATCTCACCGGACAATATAGTGATGGATGGGGAGAAGGCTTTGAACAGCAGGAGATTCCGGTAGAGGGTGGTGAACTGTGTATACACTTTTGGCGCCCCATAGATTTTGAATTTCAACAGGCAAAATCAGAAGTCTCAAAAGAAAAGTCGGAGAAACAAGAAAATCCGGTAAATGTTCCGAAACGCCTGAAAATGCAGCTTTTGGGAATGGATGGAAATGTGTTTGCGGTTATGGCCAGGGCAAGTAAACTGCTTCAGGAAAATGGGCAGGGACAAGAGGCAAAAGAAATGATTGCACGTGTCCAGAAATCAGAGAACTATTCTCAGGCACTTCATATCATCAGTGAATATGTGGAAACAGAACTGAGTGCATCTTCTCAGAATGATACCAAGCCCCCAAAGAAACGTGGGAAGGAAGAATGCCGATGAAGTTATCTTTTGTCACATCAAAGGAGATGTGGGAAGAAAAAATAGCAGAAACAGATTGAAAAGAGAATAAACAGCCAGAACACTGACAAGGGAGGTCTTATGGAAAACAGATTGCAATTATGGAGTCCTGTGTGGGGATGGCTTGCCACAAAAGAAGGGGAATCTGTAGATTTGAAGGGACAGGATCTTGTTCTTTATGAAACTGCCATCCAAGAGGCACTGGAGCAGGAAAAATTGTATTACAGAAAAAAGTCGGCATCATTCAATCTGATGGATTACTATGATGCGGATGATTCTGTAAAGGAGAAAGTGCAGAACCTCGATATCCAGGTGAAAAAAGAACAAGATGGTTTGTATGTTTGTGCCAGCCTTGCATTAATAGAGCCTCTTACACAGCAGGAACTGGAAGCGATCCAGAACTTTCTCAGCAGGCAGTACGAAGGGGGAATTTTTGATACCTCACGTATTCGTACCTATTCCGTAGAGGAAGGAGAAGTCGTTTTTGATTTTTCAGTAGATACAAAAGAAAAGTTCTCTCAAAAAGAAGTCCAATGCGAAACGCAGAAGAAATATGAAATCACTTCCATAGCCCATCCACAATTTCCATGGCTGCATAGAATCCGAGCATTGGTAGACGTAAATGAAGCGGTTCCCAAAGGAACCTTGGGTGGCTTTGTAGAATATGAGCAAAATCTTTCCCAGGAAGGATCATGCTGGATTTATGACCAGGCTATCTGCTGTGAACGTGCGGTAGTGGAAAGGAGTGCAGGACTGTTCCAAGAAGCGATTGCCAAGGGTGATGCCCTTCTTACGGGAACTGCAGTGATGTATCAAACGAGTATTGCAGAGGAATCCTGCCGTATTCTAGCTGGAGAGGTTTGGAATATGGCACACATTCGAGGATTTGCCAAGATTACTGCGGCAAAGGAAACAGGAGATGCACCTTTGATTCTCGGAAATAGCTTGGTTTTTGGAAATGTATGCGGGAAAGTATTGGTGAGAGGAAATGTTCTGCCAAGCCGGAGTGTGGAGAATCAGACACAGGAGCTGTTAGTTTTCAGGGGAGGTGATTCAATTCATAAAGTGAATGAAAGCAAGAAAAAAACAAAAAGTAAAAAACAGCCGGAGCGCTGATAAGAAAGGATGATGCCTATGGAAAATACCCTGCAGTTAGGGAACTTATTGAAAGAAGGAACATACCCGGAGGAATATACCGGAGGGAAAAACTGGACAATTTTACATGGAGATACGCTGAAACTGGTGAAAGCATTTCAGCCGGGGATCTTTGATGCAGTGATTACCGATCCGCCTTATGCGTCTGGGGGAACAAAACAGAATGAGCGAAACCGCACGACTAATCAGAAATACAGCAGTATGAAGGCAGAGAATGCACTGCCGGATTTTGATGGGGATAACAAGGATCAGCGTTCCTGGACCCATTGGATGGCAGAGTGGCTCTACGATGCGCGGAAAGCCTGTAAAGTTGGTGCGCCAATCTGCCTGTTTATTGACTGGAGACAATATCCCTCTATTACCGATGCACTCCAGTGGGCAGGCTGGATCTGGAGAGGAACTGCGGTTTGGGATAAGGGAAACTCTCGTCCGCAGAAAGGACGTTTTCGCCAGCAGGCTGAGTATATTGTGTGGGGCAGTAATGGCCCGATGCCAATCAACCGCCCGGTTTCCTGTCTTCCCGGTGTGTTCCGTTATGGAAATCCCCAGAACCGTATTCATGTGACAGAGAAACCGTTGCAGCTGATGAAAGATGTCATTCAGATTTGTGAGCCGGGTGGTAGAATCTTAGATCCCTTTGCCGGAGCAGGAACAACCATCCTTGCGGCGGTGGAAGAAGGCTATGAGACAGTAGGCATTGAAGTGACCGATGCTTATTATAAGCTGGGCAGTGACCGTGTAAAGTTTGCATTGGAAGCAAAGGAAAAAGAAGAGAGCGAGAAATAGCAAGGGCATCCACATGGATGTCCAACTTTGTTTCAGAAGAAGAAAAGTGCATCCACCTGGATGCAGGAAAGGGGTGAGGCGATGGAACAGGCGATGGCCTATGTGTGTTGTCCGGCAGAAGAAAGCAGAGTGAAGGTGCAGCGATATTGCCGGAAGATTTATGAGTTGGGATATGTTCCCATTTGTCCGAGGTTTGGATTTCTTCCTTTTCTGGATGAAGGGGAAGCTGAGGATTTGCAGGCATACAACCGGATGTCCCACTTGATCTTAAAGCGGTGTCGGATGGTGGTGGTCTGTGGAAAAGAAGTCACCGGAACGATGAACACAGATATTAGTACCGCAGACCGATTGCATATCATTTGTACCACATTAGATGGATTGATCAAGATCAAAGAAAAGGAAGCATAATCGATTCTGCATGGGGGAGTCGATGGAAATCGGTGGAACTGGTTTTGCAAGCATAGCGTTTGGATATCCAAACGCACTTTGGGGAGAACCCCAATCCCCCGGCAGTCGAGAAAGGAGAGAAGAAACATGTTTTTTGCAGGAATGGCGCTTGGGGCAATGGCAGGCGCAGCCTTTGGTATTGGACTGATGTGCTGTGTGGTTGCCGGAAAGCGGGAAGATCAGCAGATGGAACAGATGCGGATACGCAGACAGAAACAGGGAGAACGGAAAACAATCCATTTCCGAGATATGGAAGGGTTGGAGCGGTTCTCCCTTTTGGATGAGGAAAGCCTTTGCATGATGGCAGAGGACGGAACAAAAGAGATTGGACTTTGCCGCTTCGTGGACGAAAAGCTGGTGGATGTGAATGGGCAGGTCTGGGAGATCGGGGAATTCCTCTGGCAGATGGAGCGCAGAGGAATCCAGGTGTATCCCTTACAGATAGCATAAAAGAAAAAGGGAGGTGGTCAAATGAGAAAACGAAACCATGTGGTTCCGGTACGGTTGAATGCAAAGGAACTTCGGCATCTGGACGGACAGGTGGCAAAGAGTGGACTAAGCAGGGAGGAATTTTTACGTTCCCTGATCTTAGGCGCACAGCTTCAGACAAAGCCCTGTGAGCATCATACAGAACTTCTTCGAAAGATTGCGGGGCTTTGCAACAATGCCAACCAGCTTGCCCATGTTGCCAATGGTACCGGGATGGCAGGGGAAGCCAGCGTACAGGAAATGCTCCGGATTTCCAAAGAGACCTGGCGTCTGGTGAAAGAGGAATGGTAGATGGCATATACCAGCGTCCTCCCCGTCCACCGCCTGGAGCGTTCCATCGACTATGTGAAGGACCGGACGAAGACCACCAAGAGCGCCGGCTCTTTGGAAGAAGCCATTGATTATGCATTAAACCGGGAAAAAACAGAAGAGACCATTTTTGAGGATGCCATGGGGTGTACCTGTGAAAATGCCTATGCGGACATGGTAAAGACCAAAGAACGCTTTCATAAGAAAGGCGGGGTACAGGGCTATCATCTGGTGCAGAGTTTTGCAGAAGGGGAAGTATCCCCCGAACTGGCACATCTGATCGGACAGGAACTGGCAGAGCAGTTATTGAAAGGGCAGTTTGAAGTGGTGATCACCACCCATTTGAATACCAGTCATTACCACAATCATCTGGTATGGAATTCGGTGAGCATGGCGGATGGGAAGAAATACCACAGCAATGCCAAAAGTTATTTTACCGAAGTGCGCCGGATTTCGGATGACTTATGCAGGAAATACGGTCTTTCTGTGATCCAGACGAACCAGGGGAAAGCCATGCACTATGCCCAGTGGAAAGCAGAAGCAGAAGGGAAACCTACCTGGAGGACTGCCATCCGCATGGATATCCGGGATGCCATTGGCGTGAGCTTTTCCTGGAGTCAGTTTGTAAAAGAAATGGAGAAGCGGGGCTATACCTGGAAGCTGAACCGGAAGTATCCGGCATTAAAGACGCCGGATATGGAGAGGTATGTCCGTCTGCGTTCCTTGGGAAATGGCTATGGGGAGGCAGAGATCCGGGAGAAGATCCTGCGTCCAAAGATCCAACAGGTGTATGGAAAAACACAGGTGCAGTTTCCAAAGAGGAAACTTACCGGACTTCAAAAGCTGTATTTTTCTTATCTGTATCGGATGGGAGTGCTTCAGCAGAAGCCGAAACGGATTTCTTATGCGGTCCGTTCCGATATCCGAAAACTGGATCTGCGCATCCGGCAGATGGAGTTTTTGCAAAAAGAAGGGATCAACACCAGGGAAGAGCTGGCAGCATACCGGAAACCTTTGGAGGAACAGGTGCTTTCCTTGATGAAGGAGAGAAGAACGCTATATCGAAAAGAACCGGGCGGTATGCGGATTCAGGAGATCAACGGGGAATTAAAAGAACTTCGGAAAAAGATCCGTTTGAGCCAGCAGATCGAGATCCAGTCGAAAGAGATGGAAGAGAGGTTAAAACGGGCAAAGGAACAAGAGCAGGTACAGGAATCGTCCGGGAAACAGCGAAGGGAAGAAGAACGGAAGCGGTAAGGAGGTGAGAGCGTATGAACTATGGTGGTGATGCGGCAGATCAGATCGTCCGGTATTCCATGGAAGGCATGGAACATACCTTACGGATCAGCGGGAGCATTGCAAAGAATCTGGCGGTGCTGATCGTTGCAGTAATGAAGGACCAGAAAAAGACCAGGGGAAAGACCAACCTGCTTCGGATGTTAAAGGAACAGCGGGCAATGAAATTTTTCACCATTCCCCATGACAGGCTGCGGGAGTTTGCAGGGGAAGCCAAATCCAGGGGACTTTTGTATGTGGTCATCCGGGATAAGAAGAACCCCCAGTTTTCCGAGATCATGGTGTTTGCCGATGATGCGGCAAAGGTGAACCGGGTGCTGGACAAGATGAACCTGGACTTTGTAAAATCCGAAGCCGGGGAAGCGGTTGTGGAACAAGCGTCAGTCCGGGAAGGAGAGCGTGTGATCGATGCAGAGTTTACCGAGAAAACCGAAGCAAAAGAAGAACTTCCGGTAAAGACCGAAAAGGTGGTGCTGCCGGAAGGGACCATTGAGTTTGAACTGGATGAAGAAGAGCATCTGTTTGATGTAGGGGAAGTCTCTCCTTCGGAGGGAAATTTTACCCAGGCGGAGAAGGCAGGGAATCTGTCCGGACCTTCCTCGCACAGCAGCGGTTCTTTTTCCGGGCAGGAAACTAGCTGGAAAGGGGAGAAACCATCTGTCCGGCAGGAATTAAAAAAGATTGAAACGGAACAGAAACAGCGGCAGAAGCAACAGCAGAGCCGGAGAAAACCGAGAAATCAGCAGAGAAAGAAACAGAAGAAAGTGAAAGGCAGGTAAGGCTATGGATTTAACGAACATGATCCCTGGTGGGGCAGGGGAAGAAAAAACTCCACAACAGCAGTTATCAAAAGAAGAATATGCAGCCATGAAAAAACAGCAGAGGGAAGAGGTGTGGGCAGAGGTAGATGCCCAGGCACAGGCGGTGTTCCAAAACGGGGATTCTTTAAAGGGATTTTTAGATTTTATGGCGCAGTGCAATACGCAGAAAACACCCAACCTTCTGCTCATCTACGGACAGAATCCAGAGGCAACGGTGGTAAAATCCTATGATTACTGGAAAAAAGAACACCGTTCTCCGAAATCCGGGGTGCATGGCTACACCTATATGGTCAGTACGGAATATGAAAAAGATGGGGAGATGCGGACAGGCTATGCCATCGGTAAAGGATTTGACATCAGCCAGATGAGTGGAAAACCGCTGGAGGAACGTCCACAGCGTTCCATGGAAGAACTGATCCATGCAGTCTTAAAGGATCAGCCAGTGCGGATGCAGATCGCAGACAATCTGCCGGAGGGCATTCCGGCACAGTATATCCCGAAACAGCGTACCGTCTATGTGCGAAACGGAATGGAGGCGAATACAACATTCCATGCAGTGAACCGGGAACTGGCCTGTGCCGCCCTGGATCAGCATGATGGAAATTATATGAGAAAGAAAGTGAATGCACAAGCCTATTGTGCAGCCTATGTGGTAGGCAAGCGGTATGGGGCGGACGTGTCCGGCTTCCAGTTTGGAAAAGTGGCAGAAATGCAGGCGAATGGGCAGAAAGATTCCCAAGAACTGCGTGGCTTTTTAAATGATGTGCGGCAGGCAGCCTATACCATCCGCAACCATATGGAACGGAACTTCGGGGAACAGGAACAGGCTTTTGCTAAGGATGATTTTTCCTTTGAGGAACCGCCAAAGCAGACACTGAAGAAGGGGAAAAAAGAGAAGCAGCCGGAGCGATAGGTTCTTAAAAAAGTTCCGCCGTTGGGATAGCTATTGCAGGGTTCTTGTGGTATGTTGGGTGTAACAAAGATAGGAGGGAACGGGGATGGCAGATTACTATTTAAAAACGGATAACATCATGAAAAATATGTTTGTGGTGGCACTCAAAGATGAGCTGGTAGCTCAGAGCCAAAGGGGAACGGTTCACCCAGAGACAGAAGCCATGCTGCAGAAAGTCCGAGCCTATGAGCTTTCCGAGAAAAGGCTTCCCATTACAAGTGAGGAACAGCGGGAACTTCGCAATGCCCTCAACCGGCTGCGGGACAAGTATCTTGCCATGGGCAGGTACAGCGACGGCATTGACAGCGTGATCTTAAAGGTCATGAAACCACACACCAGCAGGCGCTTCTTCTGGTAACAGAAGGGAGGGATGTCTATGAGTATATACGATCAAAAACAAGTGGAACAATTACGAAAGCGGTATCCGAAAGGAACAAGGCTCTGCCTGGACTTTATGGACGAGCCGGGGATGCCGCCGGGATTACAAGGAACGGTAGCATATATTGATGATGCCGGGCAGATTCACATGCATTGGGAGAATGGGCGAAGCCTTGCCTTGATCCCCGGAGAGGATTCTTTTCATAGGATAGACGGACCAGCAAACGAAGTGCCAAAGAGTGAAAAAGCGAAGAAGGAGAGAAGCCGGCAGAGGTAGCATGGAAACGTGTGGACCTTTGGGTGTGGCTGCTGTTTCTGCCCGTTGTCTGGTGGGCAGGCGCCATCACTGCCTGTGCCATAAAACCGGATACCAATCTGTTACAGATCTTACAAGTGCTGACCGAAAAACTGGATCAGCCTTTTTCTATTTCTTATACACCGTACACGCTGCGGTGTATGTTCACATTCACAATCGCCTATGTGTTAGGCATCGGTATTTATTATTCCCAGAAGAGAAATTATCGAAGAGGGGTGGAGCATGGCTCTGCCAAATGGGGCGATGCAGCTTCCATCTGCAAGCGTTACCGGGACAAGCGGTACACCCAGAATCTCATTTTAACCCAGAACTTCCGCATGGGATTGGACTGCTATCAGCACAAACGAAACTTAAATGTTTTGGTGGTGGGCGGTTCCGGTGCGGGAAAAAGCCGGGCATACGCCGTCGTCAACATCATGCAGTGCAACTGTTCCATGGTGGTCACCGATCCTAAGGGAGAGCTTCTTCGGAAAACCGGAGGACTGCTGGAGAGGGAAGGATATGAAGTCCGGGTGTTTGACCTGATCAATCCGGAGACATCTTTTTGCTACAATCCCTTTGCCTATGTGCGGGATGATAAGGATGTGTTAAAGCTCATCAATAACCTGATCCGAAATACTACCCCGAAGGGGGCGCAGAGTTCAGATCCGTTTTGGGAGAAAAGTGAGACTGCCTTGCTGCAGGCGCTCATGCTGTATCTTCTGCATGAAGCGCCGCCGGAGGAACAGAACTTCTCCATAATCATGGAAATGTTAGGTTCTGCCCAGGTGAAAGAGGACGATGAGGAATACCAGTCTCCGCTGGATATCCTGTTTGAACGTTTGGAGATGCGCAATCCGGAAAGCATTGCAGTCAAGCAGTATGCCATTTACAAGCAGGCGGCAGGAAAGACCGCAAAGTCCATCCTGATCTCCGTAGGCGTCCGTCTGGCTGCGTTCAATTTAAAACAGATCGCCAATCTGACCTGTACCGATGAACTGGATCTTTACAGCATCGGGGAGAAAAAGGTGGCGCTGTTTTGCTGTATCCCGGATGCGGATACCAGCCTCAATTATCTGGTGGGCATGATTTATAGTAACCTCTTTCAAACCCTTTACTATGTGGCGGACCGGAAATACCATGGAAAACTTCCTATCCCGGTACACTGCATCATGGATGAGTGGCCAAACGTGGCGCTGCCGGATGATTTTGACAAGCTTCTGGCAACCATGAGGTCGCGCGCAATTTCCTGCAGCATCATCATCCAGAACATTGCGCAGATGAAAGCCTTGTTTAAGGATAGTTGGGAAAGTCTCATAGGGAATTGCGATGAATTTTTATATCTGGGCGGCAATGAAAAAGAAGGGCATAAATATGTCTCGGAACTATTGGGGAAAGAAACACTGGATACCAATACCTATGGGCAGACCAAGGGAAGGAGTGGAAGCTATTCTGTGAATTTCCAGCAGTCCGGAAGGGAACTTTTAACCCCCGATGAAGTACGCCTTTTAGATAACCGGAAGGCAGTGCTTCTGGTGCGTGGGGAACGCCCCATTCTGGATGAGAAATATGATCTGCATAAACATGTGAATGTGAAATATACGGAGGACGGAGGGGCGCCGCCTTATGATTATGCGAAGGCTCCCCTGTCCCATGAAGATGTAACCATTGATACCAGGAGACTGGATGATTATGAACTGCTCTCAGCTGAGGAGATCCTCGGCAGGGAGCAGTCTTTTTGATTGGAGGAATGCCATTGAAGAAAAGAAATGAAATGAAAAAGAGACAGACAACAAACCATGCCACTGCACCGATGCCTATGGGCAGAGGACCAAAGCGTACCCTTGCTGCGTATGCAGCGCTGGTGCTGTTTATGACGGTAGGAGGCATCCCGGTGCTTGCAGCTGGAGATCCCCTGTCAGTCATCAATAACCTGTCCACCTTTATCTTCTCCCTGATCCGAGCTATCGGCTTGATCTTACTGGGATTTGGTGTGGTGCAGGTAGGTTTGAGCTTAAAGAGCCATGATCCCAGCCAGAGAGCCAACGGGTTTCTGACGCTGGCAGGCGGTGTCATCATCACCTTTGCAAAAGAGATCCTGGATCTGATCGTTGGGTAGCGGGAAGAGACAGAAGCGGGCAGGGAGGACATCTTCCTGCCCCGGCAAAGGAGGTGAGACTGTTTGAGTGATAACTGGATCGTGCAGAACTTAAACTCTGCACTGAACACCTGGAATGAGAAGCTGGCAGAAATCTGGACGCTCCTTACCCAAAGCCCGGAATCCTTTAAGGGCGGGACGATCTGGAGTGTCATCACCGGGATCAACGGGGCGCTGACTGCCATTGGGTATGGACTTTTGGTACTGTTTTTTGCAGCCGGGATCGTCAAGACCTGTGGCAGCTTTACAGACATGAAAAAGCCGGAACATGCCCTCAAAGCCTTTATCCGGTTTGCACTGGCACAAGGCGCCATCATGTATGGCATGGAATTGATGACCGCCCTGTTTTCCATTGTACAGGGGATCGTATCGACCATCATGGCACAGTCGGGAATGGCAGACGGGGGTGTGACAGAGCTTCCGGCAGAGATCGTGGAAAAGATCGAAGCGGTAGGGATGCTGGAATCCATCCCCTTGTGGATCGTGACGCTGCTGGGAAGCCTTTTGATCACAGTGCTGTCTTTTATCATGATCCTTACGGTATATGGAAGGATGTTCAAGCTGTACATGTATACTGCCATTGCGCCCATCCCCATTTCCACCTTTGCGGGAGAACCCTCCCAGTCGGTGGGAAAGAACTTCATCAAGTCCTATGCAGGGGTGTGTCTGGAAGGGGCGATCATTGCACTGGCCTGTATCATTTTCTCCGTCTATTCTGCCAGTCCGCCGGCCATTGGGGATACGTCCTTAAGTGCAGTGACCATTGTGTGGAACTATGTAGGGGAATTGGTGTTCAACCTGCTGGTGCTGGTGGGTGCGGTGAAAGCATCTGACCGGATCGTAAAAGAAATGATGGGATTGTAGGAACAAAACAAATAAAAGAAAGAGAGATAGAAGTATATGGAAGTAAAAATGAATAAAGAGATCCGCAACTATCAGGAATCCATGTTTATGGGACTGAACCTGCGGCAGTGTATTTTCTCCCTGCTTGCCATCGCTGTGGCGGTAGGGATTTATTTTGGCCTGGGAAAGTATGTGGGACAGGAAATGACCGGGTGGCTGTGCATCTTAGGGGCTGCCCCATTCGCAGCCTGTGGTTTCTTCCAGTACCATGGCATGAATGCGGAGCAGTTTGCCTGGGCGTATATCAAGTCCGAATTTTTATACCCCAAGCGCCTGCTGTTTCAAAGTGAAGATCTGTACCATGCCTGCATGGAAGAAACGCTGGTTTTGGGAGAAAAGAGCCAGGGGGATGGCGCAGCCCTTATGAAAAAAAGAGAACAGCGGGCAAGGAAGAAACGGATGAAACAGAAAAAGAAAACGGGAAGGAGTGGTGCGTTTGATTAAAACCTTACAACAGGCATTGAAAATGGATCGGGAGAAGTTCAAAGTCCCAAGGTCTGTCCAACAGGCGATCCCGATCCAGCGGATCTGGCCGGATGGGGTATTCCAGTCTGGGACAAAGTTTTCCAAGACCTTCCGGTTTTCCGATATCAACTATGCCATCGCAAGCAAAGAGGATAAGACAGAAATGTTCTTGGATTACAGTGAACTGTTAAATGCCTTAGATTCCGGTGCGGCGGCAAAGATCACTTTAAATAACAGAAGGATCAATAAAGAAGAATTTGAAGCCTCTCTGTTGTTGCCGATGAAAGAGGACGGGCTGGATGAATACCGAAAGGAATACAACGAAATGCTGCTATCCAAGGTCAGTGGCACCAACAACAGCATCTATCAGGAACGGTATCTGACGGTCAGTGTCCATAAAAAGAACATCGATGAGGCAAGAACCTATTTTGCGCGTGTGGGAACGGATATCATCACCCATCTGAGCAAGCTGTCCTCCATTGGGGAAGAACTGGATGCGGAACAGAGGTTACAGATCTTCCGGGATTTCTTCCGGGCAGATGAACCCCAGTGCTTTCCTTTCGATATGAAGGCTTTTGCCAAAAAGGGGAGCAGCTTTAAGGACTGGATCTGTCCCCAGTCCATGGAATTTTCCAAAGACTGCTTCAAGATCAATGAACGGTTCGGGCGGGTTTTGTATATGCAGGATTATGCCAGTTATGTCAAGGATGACATGATCTCGGAGCTGTGCGATCTAAGCCGGGACTTGATGCTGTCCATCGATATCCTCCCGGTACCCACAGACGAAGCGGTGCGTGAGATCCAGAACCTTCTGCTTGGCGTGGAGACCAATGTGACCAACTGGCAGAGACGCCAGAATGCCAACAATAACTTTTCTGCCATTGTGCCTTATGATATGGAACTGCAAAGGAAGGAAACCAAAGAGATGCTGGATGACCTGACCACCAGAGATCAGCGGATGATGTTCGGTATCCTCACCATGGTGCATATGGCAGACAGCAAGAAACAGTTGGATTCGGATACGGAGAGCATCCTGTCGGTGGCAAGAAAGCATTTATGTCAGATGGCAACCTTGAAATGGCAGCAAGTGGATGGACTCAATACGGTACTGCCTTATGGCATCCGCAAGATCAATGCCCTTCGTACCTTGACAACAGAATCCACCGCAGTGCTGATTCCCTTCCATACTCAGGAGATCATGCAGCCGGGCGGTATTTATTATGGGCAGAATGCGGTGAGCAAAAATATGCTGGTGGCAGACCGGAGGAAGTTATTGAATGGAAACTCCTTCCGATTGGGTGTCAGCGGTTCGGGAAAGAGTTTCTCCGCAAAAGAAGAGATCGTGGACCTTGCCCTGTCTACGGAAGATGACATCCTGATCTTAGATCCGGAGTCGGAATTCGGTTCTTTGGTGGAAGCGCTGAATGGGGAAGTGATCTCCATTTCTGCAACGTCCCATACCCATCTGAACGCACTGGATATGGACTCCGCCTATGGCAATGACAAGAATCCGCTGATCGAGAAGTCGGAATTTATCCTGTCTTTGTTTGAGCAGTTAGTAGGGGCAGGAAATCTGTCCGCCAAGGAAAAATCCATCCTGGACCGCTGTACCGCAGATGTGTACCGGGAATATATCCGAAGCGGTTATAAAAGCGAAGTGCCGACCTTGAAAGATCTGTACCGACAGCTCATGCTCCAGCCGGAAGAGGAAGCCAGGGGGCTTGCCTTGTCTTCGGAGTTGTTTATCAACGGAAGTCTAAATACCTTCGCCCAGAAAACCAATGTAAATACGAAGAACCGTATCATTGCCTATGATATCCGGGAACTGGGAGAGCAGCTCATGCCCCTGGGAATGCTGGTCACCTTGGACAGCATCTTCAACCGGGTGATCCAGAACTGGAAGAAAGGAAAGACCACCTGGATCTTTGCCGATGAGTTTTACCTGTTGTTCCGGTACCAGTATAGTGCAGATTTTTTCTACCGTCTCTACAAGAGGATCCGTAAATACCATGGATTTGTCACAGGTTTAACGCAGAATGTAGAGGAACTTTTGAAGTCGGATACGGCAAGACTGATGCTGGCAAACAGTGAGTTTTTGATCCTTTTAAACCAGGCGACCACAGACAGGGACGAACTGGCCTCCCTTTTGAATATTTCCGAGAACCAGTTATCCTATATCACCAATGTAGGCGCAGGGAAAGGTCTGATCCGCTGTTCTGGAAATCTGGTGCCATTTGAAAACAGTTTCCCGAAGAACACGAAGCTGTACCGCTTGATGACAACGAAGCCCGGTGAATGCTAGTAAAAAAGATATCTTTTCGGGTGCTGCTGAACGTTTTTCGGCAGCATCCTTTTGGGAAGGAGGGAATGTAGATGGAAGAAAAAAGCGTAGAGATTCCAAAAATACAAGGACCGCTTCGGGAGCAGGACAGTATCCGGGCGTTGTTGGAGCTTTTGGAACAACAGGGCATGGAACAGGAAAAAGGGGATGTGATCCGCATGGCAGATCATATCGACACTATGGAAATACAGCTCGGAACCGTCTTGAAGGAACTGGGAGAGGTGAAGAAGCAGCTGGGCGTGATGCAGGAAAGCAAGGTCAAGCTCTTTGCGGTGAACACGATCCAGAAGGCGGAACATCAGGTGCAAACACTTCACTTTCAGGTGGGAGAATGGAAACGAAAGTTTGTGGAACGGGCAGAACAGGCAGTGTTTGATTTTAAAGAAAAGGGAAAAGATGCCCTTGCTTCTGCGGTAAAAGGAATGCACCTTACCCAAGGCTTGCAAAAGCTACAGTCTTCCTTACATACGGTCATGCTGTCGATGGATCAGAAGATTGACCGTCTGGGGAGTATGGCGGAGGAACTGCACGCTGCCAAAGGGCATCTGAAAAACGCATTTTTGGAAATGAACGGAAAAGATACCGCAAAGATCACAGAGAGAAATCCGGAACAGGGGATCATCTTTCAAACCCAGAAGGTGTTATTTCAATCCATGCGGAGCATCCATAAGCTGGAACAGAAAACGGAACGATTGCAGCAGCAGATCGGGAAGCTGGAAGAAAGACAAGGAAAACAGGCATCTTTAAAAGATACCTTGCAGGAGCTTCGGCAGGAAACAGCACCCCGTCAGCTTGGAAAAGAAGAAAAACAGAAGGCAGCGATCCGGTAAAGGGGAGGTGAAAGCTATGAAAGAAGAAACAACCATTACCTTTCTTGCTTCGGAGTGCGGGGAGTTCCATGGGATGGGAGAATGCATCGAATGTACTTCTTTAAAAGAGGCGTTCCGGCATTACCAGAGATTTTGCAAGCGTTCCCCTCAGATGGTTCCGTCTTTGGAGTTCTCTCTCCACCATGCAGACGATCCGCTGTATAACGAGGGAGAATATCCATTAGCAACCGGGGAGAAGGGAAAAGAGTTATTGTCCTATGTTCCCTATTATGCCAATCATCCGCTGGTTCAGGAAGCGGTAAGGGAACTGGAAAAGCTGGAAGAACAGCAGAAGAGACAAAAGAAACAGAGTAGGGAACGGTAATGCGATACAGGGAGGTGTGTGTTTGAAAGACATCAAAGAGAAGGTACGGGATAAGAACCCGAAGATCCGCAATCCTGCCTCCCGGCTTCCCAAAGAACTGGTGCGTTCTGCCATGCTGGAAACGAAAGAGAAATCCCGGATGGCGGCAGACAAGGTGGGAAGAGAAACCGGAGAGGAATCTCCGGTGGAATACGCCGGAAACCGGATAGAACGGGCAGAACAGCGGGCTGGAAAGGAAAGCGCTTCGGCTGCCTATCGTGGTGGAAAGAAGTTGGCAGTGAAAACTTATGAGAAGATAAAAGAGCAGAGGCAAAGAGAATCCGTTACAGCCACGTTGGACAGCGAAACAGGAAGCGGTGGAACATCTGGACAGACAAGGGCAAAGAAAGGGCGCACAGGAGCCGGAAGGAGCATCAAGATCAAACCTGAAGCAGAGAAAACAGTCAAGGAGGCCGGAAACCGGACAGTAAAAACAGCGCCCCGTATGGTGAAAGCTTCCCCGGTTTCTTCCCAAAAGGTGAAAACCCAGGCACTCTTACAAAAAAAGCAGGCTTTCCAATCCATGAGGGCAGCCAGGGAAGCGAAACGGGCTGCCATGCGATCTGTCCAGACAGCCAAGCAAAGTGCCAAGACTGCAAAAACAACTGCCAAGGGATTGAAAGCCATGGCGGAAGCAGCGGCCCATGCAGTAAAGGCAGCGTTTGCAGCGTTGATGGCAGGAGGCGGTACGGTATTTGTGATCTTGATCCTCATTGTGGGGATCATTGGCGGTACTGCGTTTATCGGGAGTTCCCAGAGCAGCGAGCCGCTGAGTGCGGAAGTCCTGGCCCATACCCCGGCGATCCAGCGGTATGCCAGTGAATTTGGAATCCCGGAATATGTGCCTGTCATTCAAGCCATCATGATGCAGGAAAGCGGAGGCAGGGGAACGGATCCCATGCAGGCCAGCGAGTGTCCGTATAATACCCAGTATCCCAATACGCCCGGTGCGATTCAGGATGCAGACTATTCTATCAAGGTGGGTGTACAGTATTATGCAGATTGTGTCCGGGAAGCCGGATGTGAAAGTCCACAGGATATGGACAAGCTAAAACTTAGTTTACAGGGCTATAATTATGGGAATGGGTACATCTCATGGGCAATCCGGAACCATGGCGGTTATAGTGAAGCCAATGCGCTGCAGTTTTCCCAGGAACAGGCAGCCGCCCATGGTTGGCCAAGGTATGGCGATCCGGAGTATGTCCCCCATGTGCTTCGGTATTATTCTGGCGGGGGATTGTTTGCCGGACTTTTTGGAAATGGGCAGCTCGTAACCATTGCGAAAAGCCAGTTGGGGAACGAAGGCGGCCAGAAGTTCTGGTCGTGGTATGGATTTGACAGCAGGGAGGAATGGTGTGCCTGTTTTGTGTCCTGGTGTGCAGACCAGGCAGGACTCATTCAAAGCGGCGCTGTACCCAAGTTCTCCCTTTGTACAGATGGAAAGAATTGGTTTCAGAACCAAGGAAGATGGCAGGGGGCTGGAAGTATGCCAAGTCCCGGTGCGATCATTTTTTTTGATTGGGATCACGATGGAACGTGCGACCATGTAGGAATCGTGGAACGCTGTGACGGAACAACCGTCTATACCATAGAAGGAAACTCAGGGGATGCGGTAAGAGAGAGAAACTATGCGATCAATTCCGATTCCATTATGGGATATGGAATGGTAGTTTATTAGAAACAGGAAAATGAATGATAGATGGAATTGTAGAGTTTGAATAACAATGCTATAATAGGAAAGGAAGGCAGGGCAGATGTCCTGCCTGTTAAAATCTGAAAAGTACAATCGTAAGATTGATAAAATAGAAGAACTGGGGAGTGGAATGTTTGAAACGGGAAGAGATTTATGAATATGTGAAGAAACAATACGGAACCGTTCCGGAATATCTATGGAAGGAATCACCGGAAAGTGCAGTGCTTCGGCATAAGAATGGAAAATGGTATGCGGTGTTAATGCAGGTTGAAAAATCCAGACTGGGATTAGAAGGAGATACGAAAGTAGATATCCTAGATGTAAAGTGTGATGCGGATATGGTCGGACTGTTGACACAGACCTATGGATTTTTACCGGGATATCATATGAACAAAAAGTACTGGATCACCATGCTGTTGGACGGAACCGTAAGTGAGGCGAAAATCTTAGACTTTTTGGATATGAGTTATGATTTGATTGACGGGAATGTTTAATGTAGACATTTTCATTTTGAAAATGTCAGATGCTTTTGGTTTAAGGAAGGGTAAAAATATCTTGCATTTTTAAGCAGGTGAAGTATAATATTATCAACAAAATTGAGTTTGCAGAAAGAAGGCATTTTTATGAAACTTGTAGGAAGCAGAAAATTCACATGGGGAATTTGTAGCATTGGCATTTTATTAGCAATAGTAAGTGTCTTTTTCTTACCTCAGATTATTCCTGTTCATTTTGCAAATGGAATAGCAGATGGTTTCGGAAATAAAATGGAGGTTTTTTTATTTCCTATTTTGTTGTTTATAATTACACTTTTGACTGGAAAAGAAAAGATCAAATATTTTCTGACACATTCTAAAACATTTTTGACAGATGTGCAGTATAATTTGATGATAGATGGTGTTCTCGGAATTATTTTGATTGCAGAGATTTATGTTATTTATGCTTCATTTGTTTAAGTGTTTCCAAAGAAAATCTCCAGTTTACAGAACTGAAAAACTGAATACAATTAAATATTCACAATTATATTAAGCAGGAAAAGTCTCCTGCTTTTTTGTATCCAAAATTGAATATGGAATTTTAAGGCACTTGCCATTTTAACTTTTAAAACTGTTAGTTGCTTTTACTTTTTATGGCCAAAATATTTCTCACATTCTTCATGTAAGTGAAGTAGTGTAATAAATACCTTATCTATCGAAGTTGTAGCAAAACAAGAAAATCAGATAATGTTATACTTGGTTGATAGATTGACAAGAGATGTTGGTTGTTATTTTAGCGTTTTGGGGATATATTTTGCTCATACAACAGAAAGGAAGATTTTGCGTATGAAATTTAATGAGAAATTAATCGAAATCAGAAAAAAACAAGGATTATCGCAGGAGGAATTGGGAATGGAATTACAAGTATCTCGCCAAACCATTTCTAAATGGGAGACAGGGGTTTCACTTAGATAAAGATACCACACCATTCCCACGCTGACTTTTGCTCAACCGATACAGCCGGAGGGCTGGATAACAAGAAAAGGCGGTATGCGCCCCGTGGAGGGGTAGCGTACCGCCTTTCCTTGTGGGGGTTTCCAAAGGGGGCAACGCCCCCATTTGGCACACGACTTTGCGAAGCAAAGTGTAGTGTGTTATACGCTCTGTCGGCGTTGCCGTGAAAATGCCGTTGCCGCCGGGGAGGGCAAGGGCATTTGAAGCGGCAGGAAAACAGGGCTGTGCTTGTGTGGCGTGGAGCCGTAAGCGCAGGTCTGGTTTCAACAGCAGACAGGGCGTATATGAAAGCCCCCGTTCATCGTCCTACGCTCCGACTTGTGGACAAAGTGTCCCGAAGTTGTGGCTACACTCCCGGAAAAGTAACAGGACAGCGGGTAACCGTCAAGGCTGAAATGAACGGGTTTACACCCGGCCTTGACCGCCGCCCGCCGTCCCACTGAATGGGTGGACAAGGCGGTCAATCCCTCAAAGTGCTTGTCCGCGCTCTTTCTGATTTTGAGGTATTCAGTTTTTCAAAATTGAATAATCAAAATAAATTTTTTCGATTGAAAAAATTTTATTTGTTATCATCTTCAATGCCATATTTTTTCTTTTGCCGAATCACATAATTACTGATTTTTTCATCATATAGTGGATACTGGTAATCCAACTGGCATGCCACTTCTGACGAAACCTCCCGGAACAATGCCATACATTGTTCAAAGGATTCCCACATATGGGGATAGGAATCCATATTATAAGTGGACATAAGTCGTTCCCACAATTCCTCTGGGGCATATTGCTTCATAAATTTATAGTTTTTTCCCAAACTGAAATGAAATCCCTGTTTGATACCAATCAGCCAGGAAATCATGCGAAGCAATTCTTTTCGTACTATATCATTCATATGGTCAATAGCAAAAAGAATTTCTTTGCGGCATAAGCCCTTTACTACATATGTTGTAGTATTCCAAAATTCATTACAGCAATCGTCAAACATTCTTTGAGTAGGCTTCTGCAAGTGGTAGTCTATATCCGTTGGTATTGGCGGCTTTACGATACGGTTGTCTTTATCCAACAGTAACTTTACCAGTTTATCCCATGTAAAATACTCGTCTATCAGTTCCAGCGGCAGCAAAGTTAAATCTATCTTAACATCATCAGTAAACAGCATTAAATATGAAAATCCCTTTTCTACAGCTGGAAATAATTCCATATCTTCCGGCTTTTGCAGAATCAACCTTTCACCAAATATATCTAGCCATTTATCATCACTTGTGAAGCTGTCCATATCCGTAACAAAAAAAGTAATATCAAAATCCTGAAAATCATCAGGCGGAATATTTGTATTTGTTCTAGATCCTTCCAAAGTAACCATGCGAATGCGTTTGTCTGTTTTTGCAAAATTCAAAACAATATCATAAACTTCCTTTTCTGATCTCATTTTTATCTCCTCCAATTATTGAAATAGGTGTGAAACCATTTTAGGGCTTTCCCGCCTTGATTACCCTTTAGCAAAGACGGGCGGGACTGTCAACGGCGGCGCATGAAATGCGCCGTTCATCTTGACCGTTGACTGGCTCGGCTGGCTTTGCTATTTTCTCGATGAAAAACAATTTATTCGTACTTATTTCCATCATTGTCATAGTAAACCACATGAATGGAATACTCTTTTTCTGGGTTTTTAATTGAGATAATATCCATATCATCTGTGCTGTATCTCAATGTATCTTGCACTTGTCCATTTATTGTATAAGTGATTTCGGCATACTCTGTTTTAGCACCATTAAACCAAATTAAATCATACCATTCTCCGTTTATTGCAACGCCACCAACAATAATCTCATCACTATTTCGGTTTGTTGATGTACTAAATTTGTAATCTCCATTTCCTGTTGGTTCAAAGATGGCAAGTGTAGATTTATTATCTGCACTATATGCTCCACTCACGATATAACCGCCAAGTTCCAGTTCTTTTGCAATAGTCCATTCATTCCCCTTTGAAATTGCGGTGTTCAGTATGCTTTCTCTGCTGGTAATGGTATCTCCTTTGGGAGTTAAACTAAAGAAATATAAAAAAGCGGCAGCAACGCAAATAACAGTCGCTGAAATTATCAGTAACCACTTTTTCATAACCGATACCTCCATATAATCTGATTTATTATTCTCTTACTTGCGTCCCCGCTGCGGCTTTGGATTTTTCAGCAAATCCGATTTCTGTGCAATCTTTTTCAACCACTTCTTTTCTTCCTCTGACAGTTTCCCATAGTTCAGCTTGAGCCGCTTACAGATAAATGCCATAGCCGCCTGCTCCGGGTCGCTGTCCTCTCTGGTGGTTTCCTCTGCGGTCTGCAAAAAATCTTCCAGTGGATTGTCCTCCGGGACACTGAAAAAATCGTCCTTGTGGGCTTCCCGCAGGTCGAAGGCTATCTTGTTTATGTCCTGCTGTATCACATAGCGGCAAAAGCTGTCATCGTCAATATGGGCGGCGATAAGCTGTCGCAGCTGTGGGTCAGTCAAGCCGGGATTGTGTTGTTTCATAATCGTTGCACTCACAGCGTCCACAATGGCGTTTGCGCTCTGCACCTGCTTTCCCGCTATGCCGTTCACATAGATTTCAAGGTCGGCCATGAGCCGGGGAAAATCCGGGTGTGTCGCCAGCTCACACAAAAGAGAATTGTCCACCAGCCCGCTTTTCAATAGTTCTATCATGTCATCACTCAAATGCAGGTCTGCAAGATCGGCGTTTGGGTGGTTTCTTGTTTGAGAACGGCCCAGCAGATAATCAACAGTCACTTCGTAAAACTTTGCCAACTCAATAAGGGCGTAATGGCTGATGTCCTTGAGATTATCCCCCTCATAACTCCCTAAAGCGGACTTGGAGAGGTGGGTTTTCTCCGCAAGCTGTTCCAGCGTCAGACCGCGTTCCACACGCAGGTCTTTCAATCGTTCTTGTATGGATAGTTCCATGCGCTCCCCCCTTGTCTGCAAATATCATTTTTATTATACCACAATTCCGAAAGCGTGGAAATAGCCTGTTTTTTAGGCCAATTTCCTACCTTTCGGATATACGGGACGGGCGGTCATTTAGGTGTAGACTTAGGGTAGTTCATCGATGAACGGCACCTTGAAAACAGAATGACCGTCCGAAAAGGAATACCCCGGCTGGGGAAGCACTGCAAGGAGCCAGCTTCTGGACACTTTGTCCAGAGGTCACTTCGGGACAAGTTGTCCCGAAGCTGCGGGGAGCGTGCCTCGTCGCCGCAAGCTGCGTATCATTCGCTTCCGCCAGATGGCGAAAGCTCACTCGCTCCGCTGCGGCTCCTCTCCCCACAAAGTCTGACGACTTTGTGGGGAGAGGAGCCGCAGGAATGGGGCAGGAAACCTTTTCGGAGGAACGGCAACGGAAAGCAAAATGGAGGGAACGCATGAGAGATAACCCCTATAAAGACTTGCCGCCACTGGAACGCAGGCCGAACGGTTCCCTTTACCGCATGACACCGGCGCAGAGGAAACAGGCGGCCAGCCTGATACGCCGGGAGTGCTGTTGCTTTGAGGACGGCAACTGCGTTGTTCTTGACGATGGGGACACCTGCACCTGCCCGCAGACGGTTTCTTTCTCGGTCTGCTGCAAGTGGTTCCGATGGGCGGTCTTGCCGCTGGACGGGGCGTTGGAAGCAGAAATTTTCCGGGATAAGGACTTGAAACGCTGTGCGGTCTGCGGCAGCGTGTTCGTCCCTAAATCCAACCGGGCTAAATACTGCCATGGCTGTGCCGCCAGAGTTCACAGGCGGCAGAAAACAGAAAGTGAACGGAAAAGGAGGTCTGCTGTGGACAGTTAGGAGCGGAAAAAGCCTTGATTTATCAGGCTTCGCAAGCCCCAAACCGGGGCAGGTGGTATCAAGTATCGCCCGCCCCGGAAAAAGGGCTTCTAACCGTCCACAAAACGCACTATGACAAATACCATCTATATCCATCAGCCGGAAAGGGCGTTCAGCTTCACCCGGCTCCCGAATTTCCTCTTTGAAGCCCCCACATTCAAGGCCCTGTCTAACGAGGCAAAGGTTCTGTATGCCTTTATCCTGCGCCGGACAGAGTTATCCCGCAAAAGGATAATGTCGCGTTTCCTTTCGGGCAAAGCGTTAAGGGCTTCGGCAAGCAGTTCATTTTTGACGAGTACATCAAAGCCGGACACTTGAAAACGGAAATAATCGCTTTCGTATTCGTCCGTTGTGAAAAGCTGCGCGAGTTCGCTTTCGCTCAAATCCGAAAAAGTAACTTCGCGTGCTGCGCGTTTCGCAAGAGTGCGGCGGTGGCTTTTCGCTTCGCCGACCAAAGTTTTCTTTGCTAATGCGTCGTACTGATGTTGTATTCTTTCCTTGTCGGAAGAAGATAGCTCCATAGAGTTCACCTCCTTCCCGCGTGGAGTAGAGGACGGGAGTTAAGGGCTTGTCCTCTCTGCCCCTTTCGCTCCGTACCCGTTCGGGAGATGGCTCTTGAGTGCGCTTTTCAGAAAAAAGTTGAAAAAAGCAAAATGCGCCCGTCCGCAAGACGCGGACGGGCGCAAAGGAAATGTAAGCAGTAGCTAAATGTATTGACAGTTCACATTCATAGCCGGAATATCCCGCTTGCGGAGCATAGCTTTTTTTGACCGCAAAGCATTAGGCGGGTTACAGTAAATAAAAATGGACACGGCGATACCTCCCCGATACCGCCGTATCCTTAAAAAAGGGCGACTTTAATACACTACCCGCAATCCATTCTATAATAGGGAACAGCGGCTTTTGCGCAATATTAAATAAAAAAGCCGATAACACATAGGTTTTTTGACCTAATGCGTTATCGGCTCTGCGTCTATGCGTCTGGCACTTTTAATCATTTTTTTTTGAATTTATTATATGTGTTAGCTAACTGTCCACAAGCCGCGTTAATCTCTCTGCCATGAGAAACTCTCATAGTAACTTCAAGTCCTGCTTGCTCTAATTGATGTTTGAATGCAACTATTTCCCGTTTCTGTGGTGCTTTAATTCTTGAATTGCTTGTTGGGTTGTATTGTAACACGTTAATCATAACTTTTTTGCCCCGAAACCATTTTGCAAGTTGTCTTACATCTGAGGGCCGGTCATTTATACCCGGTAAAAGCAAATACGCAAAGACAATTTTGCGATTATGCCTTTCAGAATAGGATAAGGCTTGCTTAACAACATCTTCAATAGCATATATGCGCATGTGAGGAATAATACGATTTCTTGCAGATTGTGTTGCTGCGTGTAAAGATATTGTCAACTGAATTTTAAGATGTTCCTCGCGCAATTTTTTTAATTGATCGACCGGACCAACTGTTGATATGGTAATGCCGTCGGTTGGAAAGTTGAGCCCATATCTATCTCGGAGAATATGGATTGCTTTTATCAAGTTGTCATAATTGAATAAAGGCTCTCCCATACCCATAAAAACGATACGGTTTACTTTTCGACGCAACAATATAATCTGTTGTACGATTTCTGACGATGTTAGATTACGAACAAAGCCATTTCGCCCGGACTCACAAAAAATACAACCAACAGGACAACCGACTTGTGTGCTCACGCAAACAGTTCCACCATCTCGCCGCTTGATAAAAACCGTTTCAATGTATTTGTTGTCTTTCAGTTCGTAAACATACTTTTCAGTATCACTGCTTTTGCAAATATTTTTTACCAACATTGATAGATTTTTTTTGCGTGGTAATTGCTTATATAATTCTTCATATAAGGCTTTTGCTTCATTCTCGCCAATAACTTCCGACATTTCTTTGTAAGTAAATCCGTATGGATCATTCCGTACTTCCGCAGGCGTATATTTAGGTAAACGTTTCATTTTTATATCCTTTCTTCTAAATAATAAAAGTTTGTTTTTCTGTATTTTTGATTACAATCTCTAATTTTTCTACATCAATGATATGCGTCAATTTGCATTTAGGGCAGAAAAGAGGAAAATCTTTTAATACAGTATTATGAAATACTTGAACTCTCGTCTTTCCGTTACAAATCGGACATTTTATCCAATATTTTTTAAGCATTATATTTCACTCGTCCTTTTTACACAAAAAAATGCAGGTCAATCCTCAACATGAGCATTGACCTGCATTTATAATGCACAGAGCAGTACAACAAAACTAAGGCATAGCTTGCACTATGTCTATACTATATCTATACGTCGTTAGTTTTTTGTATAGCATCCGCAAAATAAGCATGACAAAAAAGCCCATGTTGAAAATGGGAAAATCCTTTTTTTCAATGTTTATCTAATACGCATGCTATGCAACATAAACGCCACCTCCTTTTACATAAATTTTATTTTATCAGAAAATCAGTCTACTGTCAATACACAACAGGAAGTATTTAACCTAATGATATGAATTGTGTGGACATATCCAAAAAGAAAGGTGAACTGTAAAATGTAACAGGGTGAATGAAAATGGCAAAAAGACCCGTACCATTGTACGACTTTAAGGCTTTCGGGGCAGCTATAAAAGCCGCGAGAAATGAATACGGCGAGAGCCGCAAAAAGGTAAGCGACGAGTTATATATTTCCCCGCGCTACCTTGCGAATATCGAGAACAAGGGACAACAGCCGAGTTTACAGGTATTCTATGACCTTGTAACCCGGTATCATATTTCGGTAGATCAATTTTTCTTCCCGAACAGCAATGCGGAGAAATCCACCGGGCGGCGGCAGCTTGACGCGCTGCTGGACGGTATGAGCGATAAAGGCATACGGATTGTAACCGCAACAGCAAGGGAGATAACGGAAGTCGAAAAAGCAGAGGATTAACCTCACAATATGAGAAATCGGGAGATTGCAGCGCATGGCGGCTGCAATCTTTTTTTGCGTCCAAAATCAAAGGAACGCGCAACAAATACCGCCTTTCGGTGGGGGTATGGAGTAGATAGCAAGCACAGCAAACGAGTACCCGTTTGCGGAAAATGCTTGTTGGGATAATCCCAAACCCTTATACCGAAAGGCGGTGCGGAAATGGAAAACCGAAAGAGAAATATACAGATGAAGTTTTACGTTACGGAAGAAGAAAAGCGGCTGATCGACGAGAAGATGAAGCAGCTTCCCATAAAGCAGTATGGGGCATACTTCCGTAAAATGGCGATAGACGGGTATATTCTTGTCGTTGACCGAAGCGACACAAAAGCATATATCCGGGAACTGCAAGCGGTGAGCCGGAACATCAACCAAATTGCAAAACGCGCCAATGCGACGGGGACGGTTTACAGGCAGGATATAGAGGACATTAAAAAGGCGGTGGACGAGATATGGCGGTTACAAAGACGCACCCTATTAAATCAACCTTAAAGGCTGCGATAGACTATATCTTAAATCCCGAAAAGACGGACGGGAAACTGCTTGCGTCCTCTTTCGTCTGCGGGCTGGAAACCGCCGATATAGAGTTTGCATGGACGCGGGAAGCTGCCGGAGATCGCGGCACACATTTAGGGCGGCACTTGATACAATCCTTTGCGGTGGGAGAAACCACACCGGAAGAAGCGCACAAAATCGGCATGGAACTTGCGCAAGCGGTGTTAGGCGGCAAGTATGAGTTTGTTTTGACAACTCACGTTGATAAAGAACATTTGCATAATCACCTGATTTTCAATGCGGTTAGCTTTGTTGACTACAAAAAGTACCATTCCAACAAGCAAAGCTATCACGCTATCCGGCGCACCAGCGACAGGATATGTAAAGAGCATGGGCTATCCGTCGTCGTACCGGGACAGGACAAGGGAAAAAGCTATGCAGAATACACCGCCGAAAAGCAAGGGACAAGCTACAAAGCAAAGCTGAAAACGGCGATAGATACTCTCATTCCCCAAGTGAAAGATTTTGACGAACTGCTGCGCCGCTTGCAGGAAATGGGGTATGAAATCAAACAGGGCAAATACATTTCCTTTCGCGCTGCCGGACAGGAACGGTTTACCCGCACAAAGACGCTCGGCGCGGCCTATACGGAAGAAGCGATAAAGGAGCGTATCAAGGGCGTGTATGTTGCCAAAACAAAAACGCTGCGGGAAGATAAGAAAATCCGGCTTGTCGTCGATCTTGAAAACAGTATCAAAGCCCAACAGTCGGCGGGCTATGAACGGTGGGCAAAAATCCATAATCTGAAACAGGCTGCTAAAAGCATGAACTTCCTAACCGAAAACAAGATTGAGTATTATAGCGAACTTGAAAGCAAGATAGCCGATATTATGACCGCTCATGACGCGGCGGCAAAGGCGGTTAAGGAAGGAGGTTAAGAGAATGTCAAGGACTTCAAAGATTACCGCACTTTATGAGCGATTATCAAGGGACGATGACCTTACCGGCGAATCAAATTCAATCATCAATCAGAAGAAATACTTGGAAGATTATGCCCGTAGAAATGGGTTCGGTAACATTCGACATTTTACGGATGATGGTTTTTCGGGTGTGAATTTCAATCGCCCAGGCTTTCAAGCGTTGGTTAAAGAAGTGGAAGTCAAAATATGTCTGTTCCTGAACCATTAGGATTTACAAGAAGTATTCTTTCTTTTGGATTGCTTTTTGCCGGAATACCCACAGGTTTGATTTTTTATAGTGTCATAGTCAAGAAGTGGCTAACTTCTATCGCACCTAAAATTATAATTGGATTTGTTGCTTTTCCGATTTATACACTTGCCGGAGTAATCGGTTCAATTTCTTTTATCATCTATAAAGGAATTTTTATATTCAAAAATAATAGATGTAAATGACAACGAACTTTTCAAGAGTAGGGTGTCTATGAACTACTTTTTAGGGCAACTACTCAAAGACGATCAGCTACACATTTGGTTATTTTTTGAGTAGATACTTATGACAAGGTGATTAATGAGGTTATAACAATGATTAAAAGTTATGATTATATTTTGGGAAACGGAAAATTTATTAATTTGTTTGACATTATAACTGGTGTTATTATTTGTTCAGCAATATCGTTCTGCTTAACGGAAACTTTGTTTTCATTTAATTTTAAATTGAGTTTTCAAAAAGTATTAATTTTTACCATTCTTTTTTTGCTTTTGTTACTATTGTTTTATTATTTTATAAAACAACGTCGTTATAAATTATTAGATGATAAAATAGTATTCGGGTTTAGAAAAAAAGAAATTTTGTACCGTAATATCAATTCATTAGTTTTTACACTAACTTACCGACCTAAAGGACAATATGACATTGGGTTGGGTGAACCTTATCTATATGTAAAAGAACATGGGACAAAAAAATATATATGTAATATCACAATTTGTTTGGTCAAGCCTAATATTATGCAAAAAAGTTATGAAGGCAATATAACTGCTGAGAAAATAGGAGTATCTTCTGTGTATAGTTTTAACTGTTATGACATAAAAAGTATTTTCAATTTATTACATCGTTCAGAAGCAAGTGTTTATGTGGCAAAGAGTTTTCTTATATTAAATAATTGGACAATAAATAGATTTTGCCAAGAGTATAATATTTCTATTGAAAAGGTTCAACTTATAAATGATGGAAATTAAAGTGGAAAATAAAATTAAGACATCATATTATTAATAAATCTTCATAGCTGTGCTAAGTAGGAAATCGAAAAAAGATCTCCTGCTTTTTTGCACCCAAAATAGAATATGGAACTCTAAGACACTTGCTGTTTCGCCTCGAAAATGACAGGTGCTTTTTTCGTTTCAGGAAAGGAGTCACATGAATGTATTTGAAGTTGTAAAAGGAAAGGTTACTTCCAGACAAGCGGAAGAAGCCTATATGATGATGTAAATTATATTCTCAAAACGATAGACGAATCAAACTTTAAAAAAAATAAATTGTTAATCAATCTGCCAGACGACAAAAGAAAAAAACGTCGTAAAACAGACCTATTTCTTTGCACCTGTGAAGCGTGGCTATGAGAAAATCAGAGCCATGCTTCTATTTTTGATTTTTCGCAATACTCATGATTAAGTGTTTTATCGTTGCATATTGGATGCGAGGAAAAGAGTGGGTGTTCTACTTTTTAAAATCTCTAACTATAATGTGTTTTGTGGAGGTGCGAAATGGATTATATGACATTAAAAGAGGCAGCCGAGAAGTGGGGCGTGACATCTCGTAGAGTAAATTATTATTGTGCCGGTGGGCGTATCCCCGGCGCTGTGAAAATGGCCGGTGTTTGGCTGATTCCAAAAACTGCGGAAAAGCCGATTGATGGCCGGACAAAATAAGGGAAGGAATTGCGCCATGGATAAAATTTTGATTATAGATGATGACAGAGAACTGTGCGCTTTGATTAAACGAAGCGTACAATCGGAACATATAGAAGCCGATTTTTGTAATACCGGAAAAGAGGGCTTGCAGAAATTAAAAGAGCAGGAGTATCAGCTTGTGGTGCTGGATGTGATGATGCCCGGTATGGATGGCTTCGAAACGCTGGAAGAAATCCGCAAAGAGAACAGCCTGCCGATTTTGATGTTCACATCCAAAAATGACAGCGTTTCTAAAGTGCGGGGGTTACGGGCCGGCGCGGACGATTATCTGACAAAGCCATTTGACATGGACGAACTGATTGCCCGTATTGCATCCCTCATTCGCCGCTACACTCGCTTTAATCAGCAAGCCGGAACTATGCAAAAACTGTATTTTGATGGGTTGCAGATTGACCTTGAAAATCGTTCCATTACTACGGGAAACGGCACTTTTGAGCTTCCTCCAAAGGAATTTGATCTGCTCTTGTACTGTGCAAAACATCAAGGAAAAATTTTGACCAAACAGCAGATTTATGAGGAAGTTTGGGGCGAAGAATATTTCTACGATGACAGTAACATTATGGCGATTATCAGTCGGCTTCGTAAAAAATTAGAAGTCAATCCTTCCAGTCCAAAGTATATCCAAACGGTTAAAGGGATTGGCTACCGTTTTAATAAGGAGGTGTAGCCGGTATGGAGATTATCGTTTTCTTGTCCATTGTGATTGCTGTTGTGGCTGTATTGACATCCATTGTTCTCGTTCGGCGCGTAAAAAAGCAAATAGCAGAAATGACCGACGCTCTGGTTGATGTGAAAAATGGAAATGGTAATCGGCGTATTTTGTCTGCAACAAATGAACTGGTATCCCCTCTTGCCTATGAAATCAATGAGATTGTTGTGTCCTATGAAAGCAGACTTTCGATTGTCCGGCAGACAGAGGAAACCAACCGCCAGCTTATGACGAGCCTTTCCCACGATGTTCGGACACCCCTTACCACTCTGATTGGATATCTTGATGCTGCACACAAGGGGCTTGTTACAGGGAAAGACCGGGATGATTATATCGAAATTGCTCGCCGGAAAGCCCATGATTTGAAAGAATATATTGATGTACTCTTTGACTGGTTCAAGTTAAATTCCGACGAGTTTGCTTTGGAAATCCAGAGCGTTGAAGCTGCAGAGTTGACAAGAAATATCCTGATCGACTGGATACCGATTTTTGAAGATAAGCAGGTCGATTATGACATTGATATTCCCGAACAGCCTGTCCGGGTAAGATTGGATACGGACAGCTATATGAGGATTATCAATAATCTCATTCAAAATGTAATCGCTCACAGCCATGCGGACAAAATTAAAATTGCTCTGTCAAAGCAGGGAAATAACTTGAGGCTGCTGTTGGCGGATAATGGTGTAGGAATTGAGAAAGAAGATTTGAAACACATTTTTGAACGGCTTTATAAGTGTGATAAAGGTCGGTCTGAAAAAGGAAGCGGTCTTGGTCTTTCTATTGTCCATCAGCTTGTAGAAAAGATGGGTGGAAACATAACAGTTGAAAGTTTGCCGGGAAAAGGAACGGAATTTATGTTGCTTTTTCCTTTGGAGATTTAAGCGGGTTCCCGTCTTTATGGCGGGAACCTTTGTCATTTTGCCGGATTTCAAATTGCAAGGTTAATGCAAGGTTGCGGCAAGGTTAATGCAAGGTTGGCATGATAGAATACCTTACAGAACAGGAGGTTTTGAATATGGATACAAATTACATTATTGAAACAAAAAATCTGATGAAGCAATACGGCTCACAAAAGAGTGTGGCTGACTTAAATATCCATGTGAAGCGTGGGAGAATTTATGGTCTGCTGGGGAGAAACGGAGCCGGAAAAACCACAACCATGAAAATGTTGTTGGGCTTAACGAATCCTACTTCCGGGGAAGTTAAGATCTGGGGAAAGCCTTTGCAGGGGAATGAAAAGAAATTGCTGCCCCGTATCGGCAGCCTGATCGAGTCTCCTGGCTTTTATCCCAATCTGACCGGCACAGAGAACCTGCGTATCTTTGCTACTCTGCGGGGTGTACCAAATAATCATGCCATAGTTGATTGTCCGATTCTGTTCCTTACAGCTAAAACAATGGAAAATGATATTACTTTTGGTCTTGGCCTGGGGGCGGATGACTATCTGACGAAGCCTTTTCGCATCCCGGAGCTGCGGGCCAGAGTAAATGCCCATATACGCAGGGAACAAAGGGAACGCCATAGCAGCCTGAACTTTGAACGCATAAGAATAGATTTATCAGCTAAAACAGTACAGGTAGACGGAGAAATCATATCCCTTACCAAAAGCGAATATATGATCTGTGAATTTCTTGCCCGTAATAAAGGACAGGTGTTTACACGGGAACAGATTTATGAGGCTGTTTTCAGTTTGGACGGAGAAAGTGATAATTCCACGATTGCCACTCACATTAAGAATATCCGGGCGAAACTGAACCAGTATTGTATTCAGCCGATCACAACTGTATGGGGGATTGGGTACAAATGGGAATGAAAAAACAGTCATCACTGAAAACAGCCTTTTGGCACTTTTTATTTAAGTTGTTTGGTGGTTTGCTTGGCACAGTTGCTGTTCCGTTTCTGCTTATGAACATCAGCACGGCTTTAGGGGTTACCACATACGGAGATTATTCGGAAATACGGTCAAATGAGCTTGCATCGGTTCTTGCAGCTACGCCAGATTTATCTGAAGTTGAAATTCCAATGGGAATTGAATATGTGCTGTTAGACAAAAGCTATCAGATTATCGAAACTACTTTAGATGAAGGTGAGCTGGAACACGCTATGCGGTATGCGACTACAGGTGTTATCGACCAGAACCTGAAAAAAAGATACCTGCTTGTCACTCGTGAAAATGAGTATGTTGTCCTGCAATACTATATTGGTGCTCAATATACAAATGAGTGGATGAATACGCATTTGCCGTCTCCAGATATATTGTTGATTATTTTGATTGCAGCGGGAGGAATTTTTGTTTGTCTGTTCTTGACAACCAGATTTGCTAAAAAGTTACGATTGCAGCTTGATCCTTTGTATGAAGCAACTTCGGAAGTGGCAAAGCAGAACCTTGATTTTGAGGTTGGACATTCAAACATCAAAGAATTTGAAGATGTGCTACTTTCTTTTTCTCATATGAAAGAAAGTCTGAAAGCTTCTTTGGAGCAACAGTGGGAAGCCGAGCATATGCAGAAAGAACAAATTGCTGCGCTTGCCCACGATTTGAAAACGCCCCTAACTGTTATTCAGGGAAATGCTGATCTTATCAGCGAAACAGAGCTGGATGAGGAACAGCGTTTATATGCGGAATATATCAGCAGTAGTTCCGAACAGATGCAGTTATACATTCGGACGCTGATTGATATTTCACGGGCAGCGTCCGGCTATCAGCTTCACATGGAGGATATTGATGTGCTTTCCTATGTGGAACAGTTGCGGGGGCAGATCGATGCCCTGTGCCAGACGAAAAAAATCGGATTGCAGATGGAATTAGAACACTTGCCAGATGTACTGTCTGCGGATAAGTTGCTGTTAGAACGAGCGATTATGAATGTGATAAATAATGCAATGGATTATTCCCCGCAGGACAGTTCCATTCATATCTCGATAATAGGCGGTAAGCAGCATCTGAAAATCACGGTAACAGATGCTGGTCCTGGATTTTCGCAGGAAGATTTGCTGCACGCTAAGGAACAGTTTTACATGGCAGATCACAGCCGTAGCTCTAATATGCACTTTGGAATGGGTCTGTTTATCACAAAATCCATTGTCCAGCAGCATGGAGGACAGCTTGATTTGAGCAATTCCGAGAAGACAGGCGGCGCACAGGTTACAATTTCAATTCCATATTGATTTTATGGGTAGCTTTTAAGCTGCCCATTTTTCAAATCTTTATAAAATCTTCAAAATTGTATTTTACGATAATCCTATAAGAAATTGGTTGCCCACGAGGGCGGTATTATAGGAGGATATCGTTATGTCAATTTTTGTTATTCATAGTACCATGGGCTATACCAATTAAAAAAGCCTTGCCACTCCTCTGGAGGGATGACTATCTATCAGTATTCCATCGTTCTAACTATACCATTGAACTAAGTACAAAAAACGGAGCAAATAGTTGTGTAAGAGAGACTGAAAATAATAAATAATATTTTCTTCCAACCAGTTCTGTAATAAAATTAAACTTTAACGAGATTAAAAATGAGGGTAAAGGTCACAGAAGAATATTAATCTTTAAGGTAAGAAAGATATGTAGGTGTTACGAAAGTTTACAACAAAAGAAGGAGTTTTAGTTCTATATATAGCGTTTGGTGGTGTCGCAATTCGAAGTAGAATTGCGACACTTTTCTTTTTGTGGACAGAATTCTGGTTTTTAATCCTTTTTCTATGTGAGAGGGCAAGATCACCGCCACTCCGATTTGATTTCAAAAAATTCAGATCGGAGGTAAAGAAAGGTGATATTTCATAAAGCGAGTGAAGAACGGAAATGGAAACAATGGAAGGAACAAGAAGAACGGATTTTACGGGAATCTGGTGTAAGTGAGAGTGTGATTCAAAGACTTCGGGAACTGGATTGGCAGGATTTTAATACAGAGCGAAGATATTGGGAACATTTTTCACCAAATCAGGAAGAGCTATATACCAAAGAGCTGGAAGAGCAATCTCCTGTGGCACTCACGATCCAACAGTTACTTGACAGCGTGGAAAATGAACAACTGCTGCAGATTCTTCTGGAATCGGATAAGAAAACCTTGCAGATTTTACTGCTGAAGATGTGGGGATTTTCTATCCAGGAGATTGCAGAGCAGACAGGTATCCCGAAAAAGACGATTTATACACGAATGGATCGTCTGAAGAAAAAAATTAAAAAATTTTTGAAAGGGTGAAGAAAAAAGGCGGTTTTCATCGGCTCTATATATGAAAGGGGTAATAGGCCCTCGTTCCTTGACAACCGCATACCAGCATTACAGGTACGTTCCCAAAGATAGAAGCGTGACAGTATAAGCGCCAGGACGGATGGGGGCAAGCACTGCAGGATTGTTATGACAAGGTCTGTACCAAGACTAGGGCGGATCATTTCGTAAGAAAACTGTCAGTGCCTGTTCTCATTCTGAGCGAGTCCTTATAGCTGTGAATGGACTTTCGCAGGTCTTTCGCCAGGATCATCTGCGGGGGATAATGATACGAATTTCTTCCCACAAGGAAGAGGATGGACTCCAAGTTGTAATCAGCAAGACTTTCAGAAAATCTGCGAGCGATGCGAAGCGAAGCATCCGCCTGTAATGTTCCCTGCCATAGATGTGGTGCGGCAGCCGGGGAGTCGAGGACAAATACGGTGCTAAAGAAAAAACGATAAGAAATCAAAAAGAGTGTGTCGTTGATATCAGATATATGCGGCTGTGGGAGATCCTACAGCCGTATCCTTGTGGTATTAACGTCATGCGGAAAGAAGAAACAATATGTTTTACAAAGTTGAATATCAAAAGAGAGCGCATCAGGAAGTAGAGAAGATTTTCCGGGTGCTGCTTCCGGAACAGGGACTGGCGGTCAGGGAAGAACAGATCCGCTTGTGCCATGAAATGTTAGATACCTTGCTGGGAGAAAGAATTGCGCTGTGTGACGCAGGGGTAGGAATTGGCAAGACGTATGCCTATCTGGTAGCTTGTGTGTTGATGCGGAAATATTCCATACTAATGGAACGAAACAGCCTGCCAAAACAGCATCCGGTGGTAGTATCCACTTCCAGCATTGCCTTGCAAAAAGCGATCTTGTCCGAATATGTTCCGTTTTTATCAAGAGTTTTGGTAGAACAGGGCATTATTCAGACACCACTTCGGGCAGTGGTACGGAAAGGAAAAGAACATTTTGTCTGTGATAACAGGCTGGAACAAAGAATCGAGGCTATCCGTTACAAGCAGAAGAACGCAGTCCAAAGAGAAGCACTGCTGTCTCTGCGGAAACATTATGATATGGATATCGTAAAGGATTTGAGTGGGTTTGACAGAAGGTTGGTGTGTGTGCCGAAGTTCTGTCCAAGGGAATGTCCAGGCAGACAGATGTGCCGCTATCAGAGGTATCTGGAAGAATCCAAGAAACAGGATGTGTTCCTTCAGATTTGTAATCACAATTATTTACTGGCAGATGCATTCCACCGGAGGGAAGAGTATAAACCATTGCTGGCGGATTACCGGGCTTTGGTAGTGGATGAAGCGCATAAACTTCCGGAGGCGGCTAGGCAGATGTTTGGGAAGAATTTATGTATGGATGATATCCGGGAGATTGCTTATTATCTGGAACGGGAACATCAAAATGTGGAAGCCCGAACTTTAAAAACCGGGATGTATAGTATTTTTACGATTATCAGGGAAAGTCACATGTTTTCCCATGGTATAAAGGAAAATTTTCAGTTGACCGGAGAATGCGAATTTTGTTTATGGGAGGGAATCCAGATGATTGAAAGAATGATGGAACAGCTAAAAGGAGTAGTGCCAAAGTGGGTGTTAAACAGGCTTCAGGAGGCAAAAGAAGTACTGGAGTGTTTTTTACAGAAAAATTCTAAGTATGTACTCCATCTGCGTATGGATAAAGAAAAGATTCCGGTCTTATGCGCAGCCAGCCGGGAGATTCCACAGCTCTTGCGGGAAATGCTTTGGGATCGGGAGCAGGCACTGTCTGTTATTTTGACCAGTGGAACTTTGAAAGCAGGAAAAGGATTTGCACGTACTTTGCAGATGACCGGACTGGAAGGACGTACAGATGTACAGTCTTATGTGGCAGAATCCCCGTTTGCGTATGAAGAAAACTGTCTGTTATATCTTCCAAAAACTTTGCGGAAGTGTAAAAGGGGAAGCAGGGAAGAAGTTGAGATGGTGGCAGGCCAGATCCATTCCCTGATCTGTTCTACTTACGGGCATACGCTGGTCTTGTTCACTTCCTATACATTGATGGGAAGCGTGTACCAGATATTAAGGGATGGGATTCCCTTTCCGATGGTAGAAGTATGGAGACATTCCCAGGAAGAGATCCTGCGGTTTAAGACGATGGAGAATGCGGTGCTGTTTGCAGCCGGCTCCTGTTGGGAAGGGGTGGACTTTCCGGGGGATATGGTATCTTCGCTGATTATTGTGAAGCTGCCTTTTGCAGTGCCAGATCCTATCAGCGAGGCGGAGAAAGAAACCTATGAATCATTGGAAGATTATATCCAGGCGATCATTGTGCCGGATATGCAGAAGAAACTGCGGCAAGGGTTTGGACGTGCCATCCGGACAGAAACAGATACCTGTGTGGTTTCTATTTTAGATTTTCGGGCTGTAAAAGGCGGAAAGTATCATGAAGATGTGATGTGTGCCCTTCCACCCTGTCAGATGGCTGAAGAATTGAGAGAGGTGCAGGATTTTATCCGCAGCCGGAAAGGCGTGGAATATTATCTATAACAGGAAAAATCCCCTTTCCAGCCTTGTTGCTTGTGCTTCATTTTTGGACATTTTTACAGGAAAAGTTTAGTACAGTTTTTGAGGTGGTTTTGGAGGGATTGTTGGTATTGATGAATAGCTATTTTGGCATGAAGTGGATATACTGTGTATAGCGTTAGAGGAAAGGACGGTGAGCAAAATGGCACGATATGCAGTGGAACATATCTGGGAAGGGAAAAAGGAGTATTTCTTGATCCGGGATCACCAGAGCTGGCAGATGGTGCTGCTTCCGTCAAAATATCTGACGCATTTGATCAGAGCAAACCGTTCCCCGAATACTGTTGGCAGAAGGGCAAAATCCATTCGGTTTTACTTGGAATATCTGAATGAAACAGAATTGGAACTGTCCCAAGTGGCGGAACAGGAATTCCAGGAACAATATGAACATTATGTGGGATTTCTCCACTGGTTGAAAGCTGGAAATCATTTGAATGACAAGAAAGAGAAACTGCCAAGCAATAAAACCTGTAATGCGTATTTAAAAGACGTGTTCAGGTTTTTCTGCTTTTTAGAACTGGAAGCAGATATGGAAAGACTGAAGGTGTTATATTATGACAGCTTTACCACCCATGATTCTATCGGCGTGAAAAGAAAACTGCGGTTCCGGTCATTCAATGGATATCTGAAAGAGGAAGAACGAAATGTCCGTCCGGCAGAGCATAATGAGATTTTAGAACTTTTGAAGCAGTGTACCAATTGCAGGGATCAGCTTCTTATCATGCTGCTGGCAGAGACAGGATACCGGATCGGTGAGATTCTAGGTGTGAATTATACCAGGGATATTGATTATGAGCGACATACTATCCGGGTATTTTTCCGGGATGACAATGAGAACAGGGCAAGGGCAAAGAATGCCGCCTACAGAAAAGCTAAGATTAGTGATGCCACCTTTCAGTTTTTACTGTTTTATCTGTCAAAATACCGGGAACTTCTGCAGCATCAGCAGATGTTGTTTGTAAACATCGAAGGGGAGACGAAAGGGAAAGCATTGCAGGTGGATGCGGTCTACCGAATGTTGGAACGGATGGAGAAAAAAACGGGTATCCATACGACACCCCATATGTTGCGGAGATATTTCGGGAATATGAGACGGGATGCCGGATGGCCGCTGGAAATGATCAGTGAGGCGTATGGACATAAACACACCGACACGACCATCAAATATCTGAACATTGTAGATGACCAGCTTATGGAAGCCAGCGACCAATATTATGCAAAACATTCCGTACTTTATGATGTGGAGAAACTCCTGTAGGAGGTGAAGGACATGCCCGCTTATCAATTATATGTATATGAAGATCAGAAAAAGCGGGAAGCACTGGAACAAAAAATCTGTGAGCAGGTGGATGCCTGTACAGAGATAAATGGAACAATACGAAACCGGGTAAAGAAGTTCCTGATAGAAGCGGGAATTACTGATATTTCGGAGATGAATGCAGCCCTAAGAGTCCGGTATGAAGGGTATTTGGAAAGAAATGAAATCGTTCATGTACCGATTACTTGCCTTCGGGGATTCGACAGAATTTTCCTCCATCGGATGAAGGAAGAACTAAAAACGCTGGCAGGACAGAGGAAATATACTACAGAGTATCGTGATCAGTGGATGTGCCTTACCCATTATCCGGAGATTGAGATAGCGGAATCTTTTCTGGCAAGCAAAGACGGAAAGGAACTGTTGTGGGATTTTACACTGGGGTGTCCGAGAAATTTGAAAATGCAGATTTTTACGGTATTGAAAGTGGTGATACATACCTACGAAGGAGAGATGCGAAAAGAGAAGCTGCTGGCACTGCGAAGGTTTTATCAATTTTGTGTGAAACATCAAGTGGCTGATATTGAAACCATGACACTGGATAAAGAACAGCAGTTTGAACAGGAACTTGCGGAAGAGTTTAAAGGGAGAAAGAAACGTACTGTATTTGGCATCCTGAGAACGAGCAGAAAGATATTGTTTATACAGGCATCAGAAATTCATTGGCAAGCAAACGTGTGGTTTTTGGAACGCTTCCATTTTTCTAAAGAACGGATGAACCCCAGCAAACCTATAGAACTGGTGTCCTTTAAAGAAGTGACAAATTTGGAGAATCAAAAGATTTTGCAAAAATATTTGCGGTATCTGTTTGGAATCACAGATTTATGCATCAGCACCATCCGAATCAAGCTACTGGAACTTCGTACATTTCTGGTACATTTTAATGGAGAAAAAAAGCCGATCTATGAAATGGAAGCAGAGAAGATCCAGAAATATCTGGAGGGCATCCGTAATCAGAATACACGTGAAGCAACAGCCAATGGGCGGATTTTTATGATCCTGCAGTTTTACAATTTTCTCGTAGTCAAGAGGTACTTGAAAAAGATCCCCTTCCGGCATGAATATTATCTTCAAAAAGAAGTGCGTGTCCACAATGACCGCAGCGTACCAGAAGGAGTATATACGGAAATTTTGTCTAAGCTGGCAGAATTCCCAGAACATCTCCGACTGATGTTCCTTCATCTATGGTGTACCGGAATCCGGGGAAGCGAAGTGTGTACCCTGACAGGTGATGGTTATGAAGAAAAGGATGGAGATTACTGGCTGAAGGTCTATCAGGTAAAAATGAAAACTTATAAGCGGATTCCCATTCCGGAAGCATTGTACAAACTGGTACAGGTGTATAAAAAGAAATATCAGATTGGACCGGAAGAATATCTGTTTCAGAATCAGACAGGAGGCGCTTTCCGGTATGGAACCTTCCGGTATCAGATGCTGAAATACTGTGAGAAATATCAGATCGCAGATGGGGAATACCTTTTCAAATCCCATGATTACCGTCATAACTTGGCTACGCTGTATTATGATAGCGGGATTTCCCTCCAGGCAGTGCGGGATTATCTGGGGCATGAATATGAAGAAATGACTAGACAGTATGTGGATTATATGCCAAAGAAACTGGAAAAAGCCAGTGAAGCATACTTCCAGGAAGAAACCCACAGCTTTGCGGCGGAACTGATGAAAGGAGAGTTCCATGGATGAAAAATTATATCTAACAGATTTGAACTGCTATGCAAGAGCAGAAGAGAAGCAGAAAAAGAATGTAAAGGAATCTCATTGTTTTGATTTAGGACTGCTTCCAACAAAAGGACTTCAAAAAGAATTCTGTTCATTTATTGAGGAACGAAGTCAACAATGTGCTTTGACAACGATGATACAAGAACGAGCGACCTATCAGAGATTTTGCATGGTGTTGAAGGATAAGCATATCCGGGTAGAGAGTTTACAGGAACTTGAATGGAAGCAATGGCTGTTAAAAATCCGGAGCTGGCTTCTGGAACATGGACAGAAACTGACAGTACCGGGAGTCAGCGTATATGGGAAAGAAAAGACATTGCCATCGAGTCTCATCACGTATGTGCGTAAGGTATATCAATTTACAGAAAAGGAAGAGGAACGGGATGAGATTGAGAAAGATATCTGGAAATTAGAGAATCTGGACATTGCCTATAAAAAGAATCCGATTAAAAATGTGCAGACTTTGAATTTTACAACGATTATCCAGGATGACTTGCGGGAAGAAACAAAAAAGGCAGTTTATGAACATTTACATCATGAAGCGATTGCAACGATCATCAAAGAGCTGACAGCCATCCGGAGGTTATCCAAATATCTGAAAGAAACATATCCCCAAATCCATTCGGCAGAAGAACTAAATCGGGAGTTGCTGGAAGAATATCTGACGTACCTTGCAACAGAAGCAGAAGGTGTGAACAATTACCGAATGGATCTGACAAGACTCCGAGGGATACTGGAAACCATCGGGAAGTTATATGGATATTCGCATCTGGAAAGTATATTCCTGACCAGTGACCTTCCCAAACAAGTGCAGCCTAAATTGAAATCTTATTCAGACAGTGAGCTGATTCGTTTTAATGCAGCGCTTGCAGAACTGGATGAGCAGATTGAGCGACTCATGATCATTCACCAAATGTTGGGGACAAGAATCTCCGATACCTTAACTCTTCAGAGGGACTGCCTATATCGGCAGAATGGGCATCCTATGATTCAGATCAGGCAGATGAAAACACACACATTTATGAAACCCATTAGTGCAGAATTGGAACTACTGATTGAAAAAGCAATTGAGTACACCGAGAAAATGTATGGAGATACGATTTACATTTTTGTAGATGAGAAAAATACCCGGAAACCTTTGCAGTATAATACCGTTCAAAATAGAGTGATGGCCATCATTCAGAAAAAAGATCTGCGAGATGATAACGGCGAATTATTCGGCTTTGGAACACATATGTTCCGCCATGTATATGGCATCCGACTAACAGAGATGCATCTGGATGATTGGACCATCGCAAAACTACTGGGGCATACATCGGTAAAGAATGTGAAGTTTTATCGAAAGATGAGTCTTCAGATCATTGCAGATGAAACAAGAGAAATCAGAGCAGAGATGAGCCGGATGATCCGGGCGAACTTGGCAGGATGGGGGAAAGAGTATGAGCAAATATGACAAGATGCTGGAAATAAACCATAAGCAGAGCATGGAGAAGATTCAGAGGGCAAAATTGGCAATTCAGGAGATGATTGAAGAAGAGGATAAAGTAACAGTCCCCAAGTTGATGCAAAAGACCGGACTGTCCAGAGGATTTTTTTATAAGAACCCGGAAGTACGAAAAGCAGTAGATCATGCCTTGCAGCTACAAGCAGGTATGGTAGATAAAAGAAGAAAGATTTTAGATATGGCGATGGACAGTCGCATCCTGCAATTAGAACAGCAGGTAGCAAAACTAAAAAGAGAAAATGAGACATTACGGAAAGAAAATGAAGCAATGCGAAAAGCATTGAATAAAAGAGACTTGAATCTGATCAAGAATTTTTAATGAAGAAGAAAATAATCAGCGATTGGCAGGGGCGAGAAGAACGTGCCTGCTGGTAGTTGTTGAAATAAAAAGGTATTGTTGATGTTTAGATTGTGTGAGACAATAGAGATGTTAATTATATTCAGCCATAATTGGAGTTCATGATAAAGGAGAATACAATATATGAAGAAATATGTTCAGGAAGCAACGGATATAAATATCTGGACATCCATAAAGAACAATACTTTTGAGAGAAATAAAGATATAAAAGAGTTTATAGATGGGTTAGAACTCATAGATGAAAGTGCTTGCATTAGCTTGGATGCGAAATGGGGAGATGGAAAGACATTTTTTGTCCGACAGATTGAAGAAGTGCTAAAATATGTGTTGGCAAATCAACGGGCAGATGAAGAAAATCCGATTGAGAAAATTCCATCTTATGAATATTTGAAGGACAATGAAATGATGGCTAAAATAGATTTGAAGCATTCTTATTTGCCAATCTATTATAATGCATGGATGTATGATAATCATAGCGATCCACTTATGTCCCTGTTGTTAGTCATGACAAAGACTTGCAAGGGAGTTTATGATACGAAAATAGATTCTGAAAAAATTAGTGAAAAACTAATAAAAGCATTGTCAACGTTACCTATTTCATTAGGTGAATTTAAGATGAATCCATTTACAGTAGCTGAAAAGCTACAAGTGAAAAAGGTAGATATTTTATCACTTGTACAGACTGAGGAAGAAATCCGGGAACGAGTAAAAGGAATCTTCAATGACATTATTGTAGAAAGAGCGCAGAAACTGATTATATTTATTGATGAATTGGATCGCTGCAGACCATCTTTTGCCATAGAAATGTTGGAGAGAATCAAACACTATTTTGATGATGAGCGTGTGATTTTCGTGGTGTCTCTTAATAAGGAGCAGTTAATACATACCATAACAAGTTATTATGGAAGTGGATTTGATGCAACCAGATATTTGAATAAGTTTTTTGATGTGAATATAAATCTTCCAGTAATGGATCGGTATCAAAAACAGTCAATAGAATTTTCTGAACAACGAACAGAGAGAAAATATTGGTTGCATCAACTAGCGGAAGAGTTGAGTGACTATTATCACTTATCTTTGCGAGATAAACTGATTTACAAGAGTCGAATTGAATCAGTACCAAGTTCTACAGGAACATACATAAGTTCAGAGTCATATTTTATATCACTATTTGTAGCATGTATTATATTACTTGATATTATTGATATTCCAGAAAAGAAAAAATTTTTAGAGGGGAAAAGTACTTTTGTTGCAAGCGTATTACCAGAGTTAAAAGCTTACCAGAGATTTGTAAATAGATTGATTGGAGATGGAAATAGTACAGTTGAAGAAAGTCAATTTCAAAGTAATTGCGAAGAAGTTGTGAAAGTATATAAATATGCATTTGAAACAGAATCAGATGAATATTATGAAAGGTTTGAAATAAGCCGAGAATTAAAACAAAAATGTATTGCAGCAAGCAATGGACATAAGTATTATTAATATATAAAAGCAAGTGGGGACTTCTGGAAAGAAAAGATCTGCTTGCTTTTAACGTATAAAGAAAATGTACACAGTACACAAATGTACATACCGTTAAAGCCCCTATTTTCAAGGCATAAGGGGATAGGGGTACAGTTTACTGATGAGCCAACCGGAAATCTGGACTCGAAGACCAGTGATGACGTTATCGGGCTTTTGAAAATGACGGGAAAAGAGTTTCACCAGACCATTGTGATGATTACCCATAACCCGGAAATCGCCCAGATGGCAGACTGCATTGTCCGTATTGAGGACGGAAAGATTGTACAGCAGCAGGGGAGGATATTATGAAGAAGAACAATTTTATGAAAACACTGACCAACCGTACGTTCTGTCAGAATAAGGGGCGCAATCTGGTGGCAGTGCTTGCTGTTTTTTTAACTACTCTGATGTTTACTACTTTATTTGTGCTCGCTCAAAGTATCAGCGAAAACATAATAACCATGAATTTTCGTCAGTCCGGGTATGATGCACAGATTTCTTTTAAAGAAATCACAGGAGAAGCAGCAGAGAAAATTGCAGGACATCCTAAGGTAAAAGGCGTTGGCGAGAGCATTGTCCTTGGGCTGGCAGAGAATGAAAAGCTGGCAGGACGCCAGGTGGAAATCCGTTGGGGAGATGATATGTATGCCAGCCATTCCTTTGCAGAACCAACAACCGGACATATGCCGCAAAAAGAAAACGAACTGGCAGCGGGAACAGAAGTGCTGGATAAACTGGGGATACCTCATAAGCTGGGAGAAGAGGTGACCTTGCAGTGGCGCAGGGATATCAACAGCCCGGAAGTGACAGAAAGCACTTTTACCCTCTGTGGTTTTTGGGAAGATAATGCTTCTTCCTATGCCAGCTATGCCTGGGTCAGCCGGGAATTCGCAGAGAAAATGACAGGGGGAGTGGAAAATTCAGAGGGACAGGTTTTGGGACTTCATATGGCCCAGGTGCATTTGAAAAATACGAAAAATATAGAAAGCACCATGGATAGCGTCCTAAAAGACACAGGTCTGAAAGAATTGGAATATGGGGTAAACCTGGCATATTCCCCGGAAATGGGGGTTCAGGCCGCGCAGGAAAGTCTGCCTATGTATGCAGGTATGTTTCTGGTATTTGTGGCAGGATATCTGATTATTTATAACATTTTCCAGATTTCAGTATCTGCAGATATTCAGTTTTACGGGAAATTGAAAACCCTGGGAACTACCAAAAAACAGATTAAAAAACTGATTTACGGACAGGCAAACCGTTTATGCGCCATTGGGATTCCCCTGGGGCTTGTTTTTGGGTGGCTTTTGGGCATGAAGCTGGTGCCAGGCTTGATTAGCTGGTCAGATGGAAGTGCAGTGGTTTCTGGCAGTCCTGTGATTTTCATAGGTTCTGCGGTGTTTGCATGGATTACCGTGTGGGTTTCCTGTCTGCGCCCGGCCAGAATTGCAGGAAAGATTTCTCCTATGGAAGCGCTTCGTTATTGTGACGCAGAGAAAAAAATCGGAAAGAAAAAACGTCCTAAAACGGTGTCCGTGGAACAGATGTCCTGGGCAAATCTCTGGAGGAATAAAAAGCGTACAATAACCGTGATTTTGTCGCTGACTCTGGCGCTGGTACTGCTCTCCGCTTTTTATGCAAAGAATGCTTCTTTTGATATGAATGTGTATCTGGAGGAACTGGCGGCTGCAACTTTACAGTTTGACGATGCAGACAGTGAAGAGCGGGTGAACGGGTATGACCCCACAGACAGCACTGTAGATGAGGCGCTTGTAGAAAAAGTGCAGCAGCTTCCGGGAAAAACAGAAGAGGGCTGTCTGTATTCCAGGGAATTTTCTATGAAGCTCAGTGACAACGCTGTGAAGAATATGGAGAATTATTATACAGAAGAGGTTTTGCAGGACTGGGCATCCTTTGACAAGGGCGGGGCCGAAGACTGCCGAAAAGCCATGGAAACCAAAGAAGTAACTGCCGAAATCATAGGACTTGAAGGGATTCCTCTGGACAGTATCACAAAAGAAAAATACCTTTTAGAAGGTACTTTTGACAAAGAAAAGTTTGCTGCAGGAAATTATCTTCTGGCAGAGGGACCAAGCACAGAGGAGAAAAATGTGACCATGCCTACGTATTCCGTGGGAGAAAAGGTGGAAATTCAGGGGAAAACCTTTGAAGTTATGGCTGTAGTAGCCCCTTTCAGTCCTGTGACAGAAGGTGCTTCTGAGGCTGGGGAGGACAACCGTTATACTATGGGCCTTCTTATGCCGGCAGAGCGTTTTTGCCAGCTCTGGCCGGACAGCACCATGAGAAAGCTGTATGTCAATGTGGAAGAAGAAAAAACGGCACAGGCAGAAGAAGAGGTGAGAACCTATCTGAAGGAAACGGGAAATCACTCCAATCTGACTTCTAAAGCCACCATTGCAGAGCAGTATGAAAAACAGACAAAATCCTCTGCGGTTATGGGAAATGCAATCAGCGTGGTGATTGCCATAGTAGGAATTTTAAATTTTATAAATAGTATGGTAACATCCGTTGTGAGCCGGAGAAAGGAATTTGCTATGATTCAGAGTGTAGGTATGAGCAAAAAGCAGCTGCGGAAAATGCTGATTTTAGAAGGGCTGTATTATGCGGGACTGACTTTGGCTGCGTCTTATGCTGTCAGCAGCTTGGTCATCGGAACCGTGATACGCAGTATGGTGGAAGGCGGCATGTCAAGCTTTCAGTTTACGCTGTTTCCACTGGTGGTTTGTACACCTATATTGGTGATTTTTGCGGTAGCAGTGCCCTATTTCTGCTTCCGGAATCTGGAGAAGCAGAGTCTGGTGGAAAGACTGCGGAATGAATAAAAGAAACAGGTGACTTTAACACTTCTTAGTGCTATAATGAATTTCAGAAATACAGACAGAGGAGAAGAACTTTATGCTTGCAGTAATGAAATTCGGTGGAAGTTCTGTAGCAGATTTGGGAAAAATCAGAAATGTAGCAGAACGATGCATTAAGAAATGGAAAGATGGAAATCAGGTGATTGTGGTGCTTTCGGCTATGGGAAAGACCACAGACGGGCTTATCAGCCAGGCGCAGCAGATTACGGATATGCCGTCCAGAAGGGAGATGGATATGCTGTTGTCTACAGGAGAACAGGTATCGGTATCCCTTATGGCCATGACCATGCTTCAGATGGGAGTACCTGCCATTTCTTTAAATGCATGGCAGGTGGCGATGCACACGACTTCTGCTTATCAGAATGCAAAACTGAAGAGAATTGATACAGAACGTATCCGCAAGGAACTGGATTCCAACAAAATTGTAGTGGTTACCGGTTTTCAGGGAATTAATAAATACGAAGATGTGACTACTTTGGGAAGAGGCGGCTCCGATACAACGGCAGTGGCTCTTGCAGCGGCCATGAATGCAGACGTCTGTGAGATATATACCGATGTAGACGGCGTATACAGCGCAGACCCCCGTATTGTCCCAAATGCCAGAAAAATGGAAGAGGTTACTTACGAGGAAATGCTGGAATTTGCTTCTCTTGGAGCAAAGGTATTACATAACCGCTGCGTGGAGATGGCGAGAAGATATAATGTAAAGCTGGTGGTGAAATCCAGTATGAGCGAAGCAGAAGGAACAGTGGTAAAGGAGAGCACAAAAATGGAAAAAATGCTGATAAGCGGTGTGGCAACCGATAAGAATATTGCGAAAATTACAGTGGCAGGAATGAAAGATGACCCGGAAAGCACATTCCGCCTTTTGAACCTGCTGGCCAAACACGGAATGAACATTGACGTTATGATTCAGTCTCTGGAAAAGGACGGAACCAAAACACTGACCTTTACCATTGCCAGACCGGATATGCTCATGGCAGCAGAACTTTTAAAACAGCACAGCGATGTGCTTGGAACTGTAAACATCAGTTGTGAGGAGGATGTTGCAAAAGTTTCCGTAGTCGGTGCAGGTGTCAGCTCAAATCCCGGTGTGGCAGCAAAAATGTTCGAGGCGCTTTCTGATGCAGGGATTAACACGGATATGATTACAACCTCGGAAATCCGTATCACCGCAGTCATTGCAGAAAATGAAGCGGAAGCAGCTATGCGGGCAGTGCATGACCGGTTTGCGGCTGAATGGGAATAAAGAACGTGTGAAATAAGGAACTGTCTTATGAAGCAGGCAGCAGAGATACCTAAAAGGGCTTTGCGGATGTGTATTCATAAGGCAGTTTTTGTTTTGGAGATTTTGGAAGAATTGGATAATTTACTGAAATAAAGCATGACAGGAAAATAGATAGATGTTATACTGGGAAAAAGGAGGAAGAAGGTATGGATATCAGAACAATTCTGCTGGTACTCTTATTTTTCGTGCTTCTTGGCTGGGTGGTTTTCTGCGGGGTACAGTTTTTCAGAAGCGGCGTAAAAGTAGTGGCAGACGGAGAATTTACCGGTCATATAAAGTGCGAAATATGTGGAACGGAGTATGAAGTAAGCGCCGGAGAATTTACAAAAAGTATTATGGCAAAATCTGTGAGAACGACAAAAACCCGTATTCAGAACGGTGCATTTGTAAACCGTCCCCACTATTCTTATTATGCCAAGAAGTTTTCCTGTCCCCATTGCCGGAAACGACGGTATGGACAGGTACTGAACATCAACGAGCTTCAGAAAAAAATGCTGAAGCCTTCTATTCGGGCCGGGGTGAAGTGGCTGGTTTTTATGGCTGTAGGCGGTGTGCTTATCTTAGGCGTTTTTTGGGTTCCCATGCGTGCAGCAAACAGAGCGGCAAAGGAAAGGGCAGACGAGATGCGGCAGGAGAGATATGAAGATTTGAAGGACAAATATGGAATAGAATAATTCATAGAGGCAGGATATGACAAAGAAACAGATAACAAATATTGAGGTGAAAAAGAATAACAGAAACCGGATTTTTCGCTATATCCGCAAAGCAGGTGTTGTTTCCAATCCGGACATTGCTTACCATCTGCAAATGAGTCTTCCCACCGTGACCCAGAATACAAAAGAATTTTTGGAAAGAGGACTTTTGCAGGAAGTGGGGGAACTGGCTTCTACCGGAGGCCGGAGGGCAAAGGCTTTAAAAGTTTGTGCGGATTTTCGGCTTGCAGCAGGAATAGATATTACCGGAAATCATGTGAGCATGCTCTTGGTGAATTTGCAGGGAGAGATTCTGGACTGTCAGAGATTTGCAAAACCATATGAAAAGGGAATGGCTTATTACCAGGAACTGGCACAGAATCTGGAAAGATTTTTGGATAAAAACCAGGTGGACAGAACTCGGTTCCTGGGATTGGGTATTTCCTTTCCGGGAATCGTAAATTTTGAGAAGAAGGCCATTACATATTCCCATGTGCTGGGGGTGGAATGGCTGCCCTTAGAGGAGGTCAGCGCCTGCTTTCCTTATGCCTGTTTTTTCCTGAATGATGCCAATGCTGGTGCGTATGCGGAGGGTCTGCAGGCAGACCGTGGGGAAGAGTTTTTCTATCTGTCTCTCAGTAATACCGTAGGCGGTGCAGTATTCGCCCACGGAGAGCTTTCCCAGGGAAAAAATTTCCGCTGCGGTGAAGCGGGACATATGACTCTTGTTCCGGACGGCGGGTTGTGCTACTGTGGTAAAAAAGGCTGTCTGGATGTCTATTGTTCCGCAAAAAGGCTGGCTGATACGAAAGAGGGAAACTTGGAGGCATTCTTTTCTGCTCTGAAAGCAGGGGAAGAAAAAAGTGCTGCACTTTGGGAGGATTACACAGATAAACTGGCTGTAGCGGTGAATAATCTTCATATGATACTGGACTGTGACATTGTACTGGGAGGGTATGTGGGCAGTTATCTGGAACCGTATCTGGATGCTGTCTGGAAAAAAATTTACCAGCGAAATACGTTTGGCGAGAGCATGCCTTTCGTAAGAGCCTGCCGGTATCAAAGGGGAGCGGCGGCTCTGGGAGCCGGATTAAGAGTCATCGAATCTTTTCTGGAAACCGTGTAAAACAGAGAAAATTACCATTTTTTTATTGACTTTTTTGTTCCTTTGCTATACTATAAAAACATAATAAAACTGTTTAATTAAGTATAAAATAAAGAAAATAAGCGGAGGGACAGCCATGGAAGGTAAAATGAAAACAGCGGTTATGCTGGAGATTGGTAAAATGGGATTTGAGGAGCGTGATATTCCCACACCGAAGGATGATGAAGTTCTGGTAAAACTGGAATATGTGGGTATTTGCGGAAGTGACTTGCATTATTATGAATCAGGGGCTATTGGAGATTTTATTGTAAAGCCGCCTTTTGTGCTGGGACATGAACCGGGCGGCACAGTTGTAGAAGTGGGCAAAAATGTCACCCATTTAAAAGTCGGTGACAGAGTAGCCTTAGAGCCGGGAAAAACCTGTGGACACTGTGAATTCTGCAAAGAAGGTAAATACAATCTCTGCCCGGATGTGGAATTTTTTGCAACACCGCCGGTTGACGGAGTTTTTCAGGAATATGTGGCACACGAAGCAGGGCTTTGCTTTAAACTGCCGGACAACGTAAGTACACTGGAAGGTGCTTTGATTGAACCTTTGGCTGTTGGTTTCCATGCAGCCATTCAGGGAGATGCGCACCTGGGACAGAAGGCCGTAGTTATGGGAGCGGGATGTATTGGTCTGGTGTCTATGATGGCTTTAAAGGCCAGAGGTGTGACAGAAGTTTATGTAGTGGATATCATGGAGAAACGTCTGGAAAAAGCCCTGGAATTAGGAGCGACCGGAGTCATTAACGGTGCGAAAGAAGACGTGGCAGCCCGTATAAAAGAGCTGACTGCTGGCAAAGGCGCAGACCTGGTAATTGAAACAGCAGGAAGTGAAATTACCACAAGACAGGCCATACAGATTACAAAGAAAGGTGCTACCATTGTGCTGGTAGGATACAGTAAAACCGGAGAAGTAACATTGCCTATGAGTATCGCTCTGGACAAGGAGCTGACCTTTAAGACGGTGTTCCGTTATCGTCATATTTACCCGATGGCTATTGATGCCGTGGCTTCCGGAAAGGTAAATCTGAAGGGGATTGTAACGGATATATTTGATTTGGATGATGTACAGAAGGCTATGGATTACAGTATTCATAACAAGGCGGAAATTGTAAAAGGTGTCATTAAAATTCACGGATAAGATTTTCAGGTAACAGAAGAAGACCCTCGTGTGTCAGAAGAAAAGCAGACATACGGGGGCTTTTTGTTGTATGAAAAAATATCAGAAAAAGCATGACGAAAGAAGTGGAGAATGGTATAATAAAGCCAATCATCTGCCCGGGAGGCAATTACAGGAGGACGAAAAATGGAAGAACAAAAGAGAAGCTGTGAATTGGAAAAAATGGGCTGCGGCGGCTGTAGTATGTTGTCTCTGTCTTATGAAAAACAGTTAAAAAAGAAACAGAAAAGATTGGAAAAGCTTCTTGGAAAATTCGGAAAGGTGCAGCCTGTGATTGGAATGGAGAACCCCTGGCATTATCGAAATAAAGTAATTTCGACCTTTACACGTGGAGAGGGAAAGAGGCTGCAGAGCGGAATTTATGCCCAGGGAACCCATAGGGTAATACCGGTAGAACGGTGTTTTCTTCACCAGCCGGCTTTGGATAAAGCTGTAGAGGCTGTGCGAAAAGCGGCAGTAGACTGCAAATACCAGCCTTATGATGAGGATAGAAGGACAGGGCTGATTCGCCATGTTTTAGTAAGGCATAGTCTGACGACGGATGAAGTTATGGCTGTTCTGGTAACAGCTTCACCGATTTTACCGGGCTCTAAGGCATTTGTAAAGAAGATTCGCGAATTTTGCCCTAATATTACCACCATTGTGCAGAATATAAATCCTCGTTCCACCAGTGCTGTTCTGGGTGACAAGGAGAAGATTTTGTATGGGAAAGGCTATATTACGGATTCCCTTTGTGGAGTGAAGTTTCGTATCGCGCCTTCGAGTTTTTACCAGGTGAATCCGAAACAGACGGAAATTCTATATCAGAAGGCCATCGAAGCTGCCGGGCTGAACGGGAAACAGACGGTTCTGGACGCTTACTGCGGTGTAGGGACCATTGGACTTACTGCAGCAAAGCATGCGAAAAGTGTTTTGGGCGTGGAACTGAATCAGAGTGCGGTTCGATGCGCGGTGGAAAACGCTAAGGAAAATCATTTGGGAAATGCCCGGTTTTTGTGCGGGGATGCCACAAGATTTATACAGAAGCTGGCGACCAGAGGAGAGCATATGGACGTGGTCTTTATGGACCCGCCCAGAGCAGGCAGCACTCCGGAATTTCTCCAGGCGGTAAGCCGTATGAGGCCGAAGAAACTGGTGTATATTTCCTGCAATCCGGAGACGCTGCAGAGGGATTTGGAGATATTGGTGAAGCAGAGATGGAAGGTGGAATGGATACAGGGAGTGGATTTGTTTCCGATGACGGAGCATGTGGAGACAGTGATTCTGATGACGTATTGTGGTAGTGACAAGAAATAACACCTATCAACCACAAGATGTTGTGGTTTTCTAAGAAAAAATCAGCAAAAAATGGGGCGAAAAACGAGCGTTTTTGCCCCTTATTTTTTGCCTGTTTCACAGATGACATCGGGTTTTGGACAGATGAAAACAGAAAATTCAGAGGATTGGCAGATGAAAAAAGCGCCGGTCCTCTTTTTTGTATATGCCCGTTTTTACAAGCAAAACAGAAGAATGACCGGTGATATTCGTTTTCTGCGCAGCGAATGAAACCGGTCTTTTTTTGTGTTCATATTCAAAGAATCGTACAGGAAGAAAGGAGTCAATATGAAAAAAATCACAACCGAAGAATTTAAGAATATGAGTCATCAAGAGGGACTGATCCTTCAGGGGTGTGGCGGTGACCTTCAGGAATGGATAGATGGAATCAATGGAATTCTTCGGGAACAGGGAATTCTTTTAGATGGAAAGCCGCTGGATGATGTTGCAGTCTTTCAGTATGAAGGGCTTACCAATCTGCTCTTTGCCTTTGGGAAACACAAACTGGATATCGGTAAACTTGCCATTTGGAGAATCCAAACCCGTGAGCAGTTTGGAGGAACCTGGCTCTCCGATTATGTGGAAAACAAACTGGGCGGTTTTTCAAAGAGGCAGCAGGCAAAACCGGATTGTCCGCTCATTGGTGAAGATGGAAATATTTTTAATCTGATGGGAATCGCATCCCGAGCATGGCTTAACTTTCCTGCAAGCTATCAAACAGTTCAGCATCTCTTCTCTGTACTTGGGGATGACCATGCAACAGAAAAGGGAGGTTTTGCAATCGATTTTGTCCGGACATATTATAATCAGAGTTTTCCGGATGCAGTCACGATGCTGCTTGGCGGAGAGCAGGGACAGATCTATCGGGAAAGCAAACCACAGGAACAGGAACCGGCAAAGCCGTTTGTATTGCCGGAAGCGCATACCGATATGCACCGTGTGTTTGCTTACCTGATCAAGACACGGTGTCTGGACCACAGGGTCGTGTCAGAATTTGCAAAAGCGAAGATGCTCTATGAAGATGCAAAATATCACAATGCAGTATTTGTGGGATACGATGCACAAGGAATTCCTCGTCATGCGCATAAGCGCGGAACGTATACCACCGGCGATGCGTTCAAAGGAAATGTGGACAGCTGTGATCCGCGGTACAGTTTTCATTGGATTGGGCAAAGCGATACAGTGTATGTATTTGAAGCACCGATTGATATGCTTTCGTTTCTCTCCTTCTACCGGCAGAACTGGAAACAGCACAGCTATGTGGCACTTTGCGGTGTAGCAGAGCATGCATTGATGCGGTTGCTGACAGACGCACCGCATGTGAATAAAATTGCCTTGTGTCTGGATAACGATAAAGCGGGCGTGCAGGCACGGGAGCGTATACAAAAACATCTTGCAGAGCGAGAATACCGAAACGTATTCTCGCTCTTTTCAAATCGGAAAGACTGGAATGAAGATCTGCAGGCATTGAGCAAGCCTCCGCCGGAGCCGGCAGAGGAACAACAGCCGGTCATGCAGATGGGATGAAAGGAGGCTGTCATGCAGACACATCAGATTGTATTATTCGTGTGCATTGGGCTTGGTATGTTCGCTGTGATTGGTGGTCTGGCACTGCTGTCCAATTACTATACACTCAACGGGATTAAGTCACGGACGGTTGGAGACGGGCAGCACGGAACCGCACGGTTTGCAACAGAAAAAGAAATCCGGGAAACGTATGCTCATATCCCCTATCAGCCTGAAAAATGGAGGAAAGGAGAATCGCTTCCGGCGGAACAGGGTTTGGTGGTCGGATACAAAAAGAAAGGCGGAGTGGTTACAGCGTTGGTAGACAGCGGAGACATCCATTGCCTGATGATTGGTGCGGCCGGTGTCGGTAAGACAGCTAATTTTCTGTACCCCAATATTGAGTATGCCTGTGCATCCGGTATGAGTTTTCTGACCACAGACACGAAAGGCGATTTGTTCCGAAACTATGCCGGAATTGCGAAAAAGTATTACGGATATAAAATCTCTGTTCTGGATTTAAGAAATCCTACCCGCTCGGATGGAAATAACATTCTGACACTGGTCAACAAGTACATGGATGAATACCTGAAAGATAACCGTAATCTTGCAGCAAAAGCAAAGGCAGAAAAGTGCGCAAAGATTACGGCAAAAACCATCATCTGTTCCGATGGTGCGTCTGCCAGCAGCTATGGGCAGAATGCATTTTTTTATGATGCGGCGGAAGGGCTGCTGGCATCCGTAATCCTGTTGATTGCGGAATATTGTGAGCAGGAGAAACGCCATATCATATCCGTGTTTAAATTGATTCAGGATCTGCTGGCTCCATCCCCTGTCAAGAACCGAAGCCTGTTTCAGCTTTTGATGGATAAGCTGCCGCCAACACATAAGGCAAAATGGTTTGCCGGAGCTGCGCTCAACAGTGCGGATCAGGCAATGGCGTCTGTGCTTTCCACTGCAATGTCCCGCTTGAATGCGTTTCTGGACAGTGAGATGGAACAGATCCTCTGCTTTGACAGTTCTCTGGATACGGAAACATTCTGTAAAGAAAAATCAGCCATTTTTATTGTTCTTCCGGAGGAAGATAATACGAAATATTTTATGGTGTCGCTGTTTCTGCAACAGTTGTATCGTGAAATGCTGACCATCGCTGACGAGCATGGCGGGAAGCTGCCGAACCGTGTAATGATGTTTGCGGATGAGATTGGTACGATCCCTAAAATTGAATCAATGGAGATGATGTTCTCTGCAGGACGTTCCAGACGGATCAGCATGGTTCCTATTATCCAGAGCTTTGCACAGTTGGAAAAGAATTATGGAAAGGAAGGCTCCAGCATCATCATTGATAACTGTCAGGACATTCTGTTTGGAGGATTTGCACCGAATTCGGAAAGTGCGGAGATTTTATCGAAAGCACTTGGAAACCGGACCGTTCTGTCCGGCTCCATCTCCAGAGGGAAGAACGATCCGAGCCAGAGCCTGCAGATGATGAGCCGTCCTCTAATGTCACCGGACGAATTGAAAACACTTCCAAAGGGACATTTTGTCCTTGCAAAAACGGGAAACTGTCCTATGCAGACACAGCTTCCTCTGTTTCTTAAATGGGGGATTCAGTTTGGCGATGCGTATGAGGTGCCGGAGCAGGCTACCAGAAGTGTGAAATACGCAGATCGCTTTGAACTGGAGCAGGAGATTGTACGGCGCAGAGATGCGGAAGATGATGAATGGGAAGAACCGCCAATGTCTGATGCTGATGGAACACGCAAGGGCGGTCAGCAACAGTCACAAGTGCAGACAGCGAGAGAACACAGCAGCATACCAAGACGTCCTCCGCTGAGAACCGATTAGGAGGTGATCCGGGTATGGGGTATTTTTCTAATATTTATAAAGCAGAACTGCCCCATCGTGCCAAAACCGTGTATATGTATTTGAAAGACCGAAGCAATGCACAGGGACAATGCTATCCGGCGATTGGTACCATCGCAAAGGAACTGCATCTGTCCCGGCGCACGGTGGAACGTGCGATTCAGGATTTGATTACAGCCGGACTCTTAAAGAAAGAACAACGTTGGCGGGAGAACGGAGGCAGGAGCAGTCTGCTGTTTACCTTGATAGACTGCAATTAAAAAATAGCGCCACCAGGGGGGACATCTGTCCTCTTGGTGGCGTATGGATGTGGACTTTAGTCTGTTTCGCCCATTGGAGTTTTTCGTTGATCCGAAAAATGGAGATGGGCGAAACAATAATCCACCCGCTATGCGGGTGCGCGTCGATTGTTATACAAAAAAAT
>NZ_JBBEWO010000014.1:0-90528 GCF_038739805.1 Blautia acetica
GTTTTTTCAGCTATTCAGCTGAGCCGTTCTTTTTTTTCGACAGCCATACTAGATTATCACATCTGCATCGCTTTGTCAAGAACTTTTTAAAACTTTTTTATCGACCGAAGTCGTCTTTCAAAGTTTCTTTGTCGCTCACAGCAACTTTTATAGATTATCATATCTTCAATCGCTTGTCAACAACTTTCCAAAACTTTTTTTGTGACAGCAGAGCTGCCAGCGGAGAAAGAGGGATTTGAACCCTCGCACGGCGCGAACCGTCTACACCCTTAGCAGGGGCGCCTCTTCAGCCACTTGAGTATTTCTCCAACGCCTGAATAAGTAATTTATTCAATTTGCCTGCTCTATGTGAGCAAAATTGATTATACCTTACCAGACGCTTATCTGTCAATCACTTTTTTACTTTTTTTTTACTTTTTTATTTCTTTTTCTTTTTTTAATATCACTGTACCGAATTTATGCAGGGTTCCTCTATATTTTTCGCCCCAGGACGTGTACATTTCTGTTGAAAGTGGGAGTTCTATATCCTTGTCTGAAAAATTCTGTATGAAAATATAAACAGCTTTTTCATTCTCTCTGCTGCTGATTTCAATTTCCACAGGAATATCTTCCATAAAGAGAGGAATGTTACATTCCTTTACAATCTTTCTGTACAAGTCGTCATAAAACTGCTGTTCCATATCGGCACAAATATAGTATGCGTTGCCTTTTCCATAGTGATTTTCTGTCAATACAGGCATTCCCTTATAAAAATCTTCTCCATATACAAAATGTGCTTTTGCTCCCTGAAGCTTTACCAATTCACAGAGGTGTGTGCATTGGTATTCCTGCTGCATATTTACAGCCTCTGCAGGCTGTTTTCCCGGATTGCAGAACACGGCTCGGTTGGATTCCCAGTCATAGAGCCCGTCAATTTCCATGCTGCGCACTCCCATAACATCCATTAACCCATGCGGGGTTCCTTCCAGAAAACATAAGTCCGTGGAATCCACAATGCCGGACCAGTATGTCATAATAAACCGGCCTCCATTTTCTGTAAACCTGCGGACTTTCTCCTCAAATCCTGCGCGGAACATATAAAGCATAGGTGCAGCTACAATTTCATAACCCTCTAGTTCCTGCTCCATATCTATTACATCTACATCCAGTCCCAGTTTGCGGAACGCACTATACGATTTTTCTACCGTTTCTTTATAATACAATCCCTGATTTCGCGGTCCCTGGGCATTTTCCATGGCCCAGCGGCTCTCCCAGTCATATACAACAGCCACTTTTGCATAGGTATTACAGCCTGCAATTTCCTTTATCTTTGCCAGACTGTCTCCTACTTCTGTCACTTCTCTAAATACACGGGTATCCTCTCCCCCATAATGGTCAATGACTGCTCCGTGAAACTTTTCGCTGGAACCTCTGCTCTGGCGAAGCTGGAAATACAATACGCCATCCGAGCCATGTGCCACAGCCTGCATAGATGCCGCATGAAGCATACCCGGTTTTTTCAGCTTACTAACCGGCTGCCAGTTGGTTGCAGAGGGACAACTTTCCATAAGTAGAAAAGGTTTCTTCTGAATACTCCTCATAATATCATGCTGCATACCACTGTCCATAGCAGTAAGATATTCTGCTTTTTTATGCCACTGGGGATAATTGTCCCAGGAAATAAAGTCCACAGTATCTTTAAATTTATGGTAATTCAGCCCCTGGTAATCATACATCATATTTACTGTGGTTGGCTTATTGGAACCTGCGTCCCGGATAGCCTGAATTTCATGTTCTGTGAAATCAACGGTTCTGTCCGTGACAAAACGCTTCCAATCCAGATTTAGTCCGTGCAGGGCAGATTCTCCCCTGTCAGACGGACTTTCTATCTGTGAAAAATCCTGATATATATGACTCCAGAAAGTAGTTGCCCAAGCTTTGTTTAAGTTTTCAACCGTTTTATATTTTTCCTTCAGCCACTTGCGAAACTCTTCCTGACACAGAGGGCAGTGACATTCTCCTCCGTACTCATTGGAAATATGCCAGGCTATGACTCCCGGATGATTTCCAAACTGTTGTGCCAGCTTTGTATTGATGATTCTGACCTTTTCCCTGTATACGGGGGAGGTATAGCAGTGATTATGCCTTCCCCCGAACAGATTTCTGTGACGGTCTGCCTCTACCCGCAGCACTTCCGGATATTTATCTGCCATCCACTTTGGCCGGGCGCCGGAAGGTGTGGCCAAAATCACAGAAATATCATTTTCATATAACCGATTAATAATTTCCTGCATCCATGCAAAATGAAACTCCCCCTCATGAGGTTCCAAAACGGCCCAGGAAAAAATGCCCAGTGATACTTCGTTAATTCCTGCTTTTTTAAAATATGCAATATCTTTTTCCAGTATTTCCGGGAAATCCAGCCATTGTTCCGGATTATAATCACCCCCGTGAATCATTTTTCCGAACTGAACGTCTTTTTTCATAAATACTCCTATCAGATTCCCTTGAATCCAAACTTAAATTCCATCTTTTCGCTGACATTCAGCAGATATTCTTCATGTGTCTTAGCGCCCCAGCTGTCATCTCCGCCTACGCCCATCTGCTGTTTGGATACTCTTACCACCGTATAATGTACCTGCGGCAATTCAAAATCATGTCTGGCATTTTCCATTTCATGCGGTGTGTACGGAAGCGCAGAGAAATTCATACTGTCACCGGTGAAGAGCATGCCCCTTCCCTTCTTATCTGTTACAGAAGCCCAGCGAACCCCTGTTTTATTGCCGCATTCCTGTGGATTTAAGTATAAAGCCATATTATCCTGCACCTTATTTTCATAAATGCCCAGTTTTGCGCCTCTTCTTCTGTCCTCATAAGTCTCTTTCGGTCCCATACCGTACCAGGAAACATGGTCGTAATCCGCGTCAAGCTTAAATATTACGCCAAATTCCGGCATATCACCCAGTTCTTTGACCGGGTCATAGGTTAATGCAGTTTCAATATAGCCATCTGCATATACCTTATAGGAAAGCTGACATTCCGCTTCCGGTGTAGTTGGCATGAAATAGGTATAAGTTATCTGTGCATAATCTTCTTTTACTTCAATTTCCGGCATTTTACTATCCGGGTAACGTCCCTCTGAAGGTCTCTTGTGAGACAAATACAGGCTGGCCAGTTTCCACTGTCCATAGCGGGCAGGCATTAAACTTCCTTCGTCATTATCCGTTGGGGTTCTCCAGAAATTAGGCTTTGGAATCATTTTAATCATTTCCACGCCTCCATAACGGTAAGAAACCAGACCTCCGTTTAAGTAGGAAAACATCACTTCAAAGTTTTCTCCCCTGACACCGAAATTGTGAATGCTGCGGATAATGTTCATCTCGCCTCTGTGGGATTCCGCTTCTCCCTCTACTTTATAAACCGCTTCACCGAAAGCCACTTCATGTCCCCTCTTGGCCCAGAGTGTATCTTCTTTCAGAGTAAAGGAAACTGTGACCGTATACTCTCCCGGCAAGGTCTGTACCGGTACCGGAAGGACATAGATATCCTCACTTAAAGGCTCTGTATGGGTTTCCATAGGCACTTCCAAAATTTGCTTTCCATCTTTTTTGAGCATAACGGTACATTGGAAAGTATCTGTGTTTACAAACAGATTTTTATTGATAACCTTAACAGACTCCTTGTCTACCTGTGCAGTGATATTCTGATAGTTGAATTTGACCTCCTGCATTTTCGGGGAAGGATTTCTGTCCTTGCCATAAACAATACCATTTCCGCTGAAATTATAATCGCATGGATGCTCATCAAAATCTCCGCCATAGGCCTGGTATTCCCTGCCATAGCGGTCTTTCTTGTCAATAGACTGGTCAATATAATCCCAGATAAAACCGCCCTGATACAAAGGTTCCGTATCTGTCAAATCTGTATATTTGTGCATGGCCCCACAGGAATTTCCCATAGCGTGTGTATATTCGCAACAGATAAACGGCTTGCTTCTGTCTTTTTCCAGAAAAGCTTTGATGTCTTCCACTGTGGTGTACATCTGGCTTTCCATATCGCTGGTATCATTGTAACGCCTGTCATGCATAACCCCTTCATAGTGCACCAGACGAGTGGGGTCTTCCTTTCTGTAGAACTGGGACATCTCATAAATATCTTTTCCACCAAAGGATTCGTTTCCACAAGACCAGATGAGGATACTTGGATGGTTTTTATCTCTCTGGTACATAGAATTTACGCGGTCCAGCATCATAGAAAGCCATTCCGGTCTGTCACAGGGCACTACGCCGTCATATTCCCCGCTTCCCTCCTGAACAGTATCCCAGGAACCATGGCTTTCCAGATTGTTTTCTGCAATCATATAAAGTCCGTATTCATCACACAAATCATAAACCATAGTATCATTTGGATAATGACTGGTTCTGATGGCGTTAATGTTATTTTGTTTCATGGTGACAATATCTTTTACAACATCTTCCCTTGCAGCATGACGTCCTGTAAGAGAACTGAATTCGTGGCGGTTTACACCCTTAAAGACTATTCTCTTTCCGTTAAGCATCATAAGATTGTCTTTCATCTCAAAATGCCGGAATCCCACTTTCTGAGGAATCATCTCTTCCAACTCTCCATCTGTATTCCAAACCTCCAGAAGCAAATCATAAAGTACCGGTGTCTCCGCACTCCAGAGTTCTGGTTTTTCCACATTCATATGAAGAATTGTTTCCTGCTGCATTTCTTCTTCCAAAGTCTGCACAGCTTTCCCGTCCTTTGACAGAGTCAGGCGCACACGTCCTTCTTTAGATGCTTTGATTTTCACTTCCAAATCTGCCGCTGTATAAGTATCATTTAAGAATGTTCTGACTCTTAAATCTTCTACATGTACTTCCGGCACTGTGAATAAATACACATCTCTGTAAATACCGGAAAAACGGAAAAAGTCCTGGTCCTCGCACCAGCTGCTGCTGGTCCACTTAAATACCTGAGCTGCCAGCTTATTTCTGCCTTCTTTCATAAACGGTGTCAGATCAAATTCTGACGGTGTAAAACTGTCCTCACTGTATCCTACAAAAGAACCGTTCAGCCAAAGAGCCAGTCCGCTCTCCGCTCCCTGGAAAGAGATAAAGATTTTTTTGCCCTTCATGCTTTCCGGTACTTCAAAATATTTTACATAGCTGGCCACCGGATTAAAATGGGTGGGAATTTCTCCCGGCTTAATCTCTTCTCTTCCTTCCCATGGATACTGCACATTGGCATACTGAGGCACATCATAACCTTCCATCTGAATATGCGCAGGAACACGGATATCGTCCCAGGACAGACAGCAGTATTCTTCTTTTTCAAATCCCTGCACCGTGCTTTCATAATTCTTTGCATAGTGGAACTTCCATAACCCGTTCAGGCTATACTTAAAGCTTTCCTCCTGCTGCATCATAGCCTCGGCTGAGGAATAATATCTGTGGCTGGAATGTGCCGGCATACAGTTGTCTTTAAAATATTCCGGATTTTTCACCATGGAATAATCGAATCTGTTCATCTCATTTCCTCCTTGAATCGTGCGTAATTATAACTTTATTGTACCATTGATAAGGCTTTTGTTGTATGATATGTTTAGCTAAATAATATAACATTTTGAAACAGGAGATTCTTATGCCTATTTATTTCAGAAACACCCCTGTAAAACAGCCTTTCCTGTTTGATTCCATAGGATATGACTGGTATCAGGAGCCTATGAACCGTCCCAAGGGATATCCTCATTTTCATTACCTGCAAACCGAGCAGGGTATGGGACAAATACATATTCAGGGAAAACATTACACGCTGAATCCGGGAGAGGGGCTGTTTATCGCCCCTTTTGTGGGACATTCTTATCAGAGCATTTCAAAGGAAGAATGGCACACCTGCTTTTTTACTCTAACCGGAACTCTGGAAAGCAGTATCGGCAGGCTTTTGGACAACCAGCAGATTATTTGTGTCGAAAAAGAACTGGGAACTCTTCTGCGAAAGGAAATTGTCCGCATAGCGGGAAAATTTGAAACTCTTCCTGTAGATGCAAAATCCCTTTCTGTAGACTGTTACAGCCTTTTGATGCATTTCGTAGATGGCGGATACACCAAAGACTTGGAAAAAGAGGTTCTTTACAAACGTTATGTGGAGCCTGTGTTAAAGAGAATTGAAACAGATTATGCCTCAGAACTGACCATACAGGAATTAAGTCAACAGGTATATGTCACACCACAGTATCTCTCCCGTCTGTTTCGCCGCTTTCTGGACTGCTCTGCCTATGAATATCTGACAGCCTGCCGCATTAATAAAGCTAAGGAACTGCTGTTGACAGACAACAGCCTGGAGATACAGGAAATTGCCATTCGTACAGGATTTTCCGATGCCAGTCATTTCATTGCCATGTTTAAAAAGGCAGCAGGATTTACGCCCCGTGAATTCCGAAAAATTAACGGCTAAAAACAGGAAAGCGAAACCACAGTGTACAATCTGCGGTTCCGCCTTCCTGTTTTCTTTATTTTCCTTCATTCTCCTGAATGACTTTTTCAATGCGCCGTTTTACTTCTGCGGCAATCTCCACGGTCTTCATATCCTTGTACTCTTCATACAGCATAGGTTGCAGAATATGAACCTGTACCTTGATTTTCTCTATGGATTTCGTGTCAAAAGACTTGTAAGAGTCAATCAGAGCCACCGGAACAATGGGACATCTGGCTTTCGTAGCGCTTTTAAAGCTTCCCCCTTTAAATTCATGTACATGGTTGGGGTCCTTGGTCCTGGTTCCTTCCGGAAATATCAGGTAGTTCCTTCCCGATATAACTTCCTTTGTCACCTGCTGAATGACCTTCATGGACTGCCTTACATCTTCCCGGTCAATGGCATAGGCTTTCATACAGGCAAATACCTGCTTTAAGAACGGAATGTTCTGCACTTCTTTCTTCATGACCACAGAAAAGGGTCTGGGGCAGGCCTGCATAATGGCAAGCACATCAAACAGTCCCTGGTGATTCGGGAAAAGCATAAAGCCGTCCTCTTTCGGAATATTGTCCTGTCCATGAATGTCAATGACAATCCGTCCGCCCTTAATGGCGCGCCGGTCAATAAAACGAAGCATTTTATAACGCTCTTCCTCTGTATACTTCTCTACATGCCTTGCATAGTAACACAATTTAAACCACATAAAGGGCACCAGCAAAATGTTGTATGCCACCATAAGTAATATTCGTTTCACTGTCTTTCTCCCCTATCTGGACAATTCTTTAAACTTATTCTGCAGACTGTTCTCGTACTTTGGATTTTTTCTGATAAACGCCTCATATTCCTTTTCGTATTTCTTGTAGTCCTCTGTTTTCACAAATTCCTGATAATTTTCCCTGGATGCCTGGCTCATCTCGTCCGTCACATCTTTTGCCGGGACTGCATAATACTTCTTGTCCTTCTCCTTCACATAATAAAAGGACAGCGCCGGGACTTCCTGGATTTCTTTTTTTATCTCCACCTCATAATTGTACCAGACGTAAACCAGCTTTTTCTTATCTGCTGTTCCAAGAGTATCTGCTTTTTCAAATTTTACTTTATCTGCCTCATGGGCTTCAAAATACTTCATGTTGTAGTTCATCTCTTTTTGCACGGCGTCATCTGTCTTCTTATCCAAATCCAGACCAAAGCACTTTTTTACCGCCTCCCCATCTTGATTCTGATAAGCGCTGATGAGAGATTTCACTACCGCTTCCGGTGTTTTATGGCTGACCTTTGTACCGCAGCCTGCGAACAGAATTGCAGTACAAAAAACTGTCCCCAATACCAACCCTCTTATTTTTCTCATCTGTATACTCTCCTAACTTCTCCAATATCTGAAACTTCCTATTCCTGCACCGGTGTCTCCCCTTCTGTTTCCTCTGCAGGTGTTTCTTCCTCTTTCTCTCTGACCTTAGCAATACTTGCAACCGTAATATCATCTTTTAAATCCATCAGTTTCACACCGGAGGTAATTCTTCCCAGAATAGAAATTCCGTCACATTCCAGACGAATGATAATTCCCTCTGTAGTAATCATCATGATTTCATTGCCGCTGTTTACCGCTTTTACTCCGATGACATTTCCGGTCTTCTCCGTAATCTTATAGCACTTCACACCTTTACCGCCGCGGTTCTGACGGGTAAATTCCCCTATGGATGTTCTCTTTCCAAGTCCTTTTTCCGATACAATCAGCAGATAGTCTCCCTGACAGGTAAGCTGCATACCGATAACCTCATCATCCTCAATGAGATTAATACCTCTTACACCCATGGAAACTCTTCCTGTGCTTCGGACATCATTTTCATGAAAGCAGATACACTGGCCGAACTTGGTTACCAGGATAATATCCTTTTTGTTGTCTGTAAACTTCACTTCAATCAGTTCATCATCTTCCCGAAGAGAAATAGCTGCCAGTCCTGTTTTTCTCACGTTGGCATAGTCTTCAATCGGAGTCTTCTTCACCAGACCGTTTCGAGTCGCCATAAAGAGATAGCTTCCCGCCTTAAATTCCCGGATAGGAATAACTGCGCTAATCTTTTCATCCGGCTGTAACTGCAGCAGGTTGATAATTGCCGTTCCCCTTGCCGTACGGCTGGCTTCAGGAATCTCATAAGCCTTGATACGGTACACTCTTCCCGCATTTGTAAAGAACATGAGGAAGTGATGAGTGGTAGTCATCAGCAGTTCTTCAATATAATCGTCATCAATGGTGGACATTCCCTTAATTCCCTTGCCGCCTCTGTTCTGGCTGCGGAAATTGTCTACCGTCATTCTCTTAATATAGCCCAGTTTTGTCATGGCAATGACTGTATTTTCTCTTGGAATCAAATCCTCCATGGAAATATCAAATTCATCATATCCGATAGAAGTTCTTCTGTCATCGCCGTATTTGTCTGCAATGGTCAGAATTTCTTCCCGGATAACTCTCAGCAGCAGGTTTCTGTCTGCCAGAATTGCCTTTAATTCCTTGATTTTCATCTGCAGTTCGTTAAATTCCTTTTCCAGACGCTCACGCTCCATGCCGGTCAGCTGGTACAGACGCATGTTGACAATTTCCTGTGCCTGCACGTCGGAAAATTCAAAGGTTTCCATCAGAGTTTCCTTTGCTTCCACTCTTGTCTTAGATGCACGGATAATGCGGATAACCTCGTCAATTACATCCAGAGCCTTTAAAAGACCGGATACAATGTGGGCTCTTGCCTCTGCCTTATTCAAATCATACTGCGTTCTTCTGGTGACAACCTCTTCCTGATGTGCCAGGTAGTGTTTCAGCATTTCCAGAAGACTCATAACTTTAGGCGTATTGCCTACCAGCGCCAGCATAATTACGCCAAAGGTATCCTGCATCTGTGTGTGCTTGTAAAGCTGATTCAAAATGACATTGGCATTGGCATCTCTTCGCAGGGTAATACAGATACGCATACCTTCCCTGTTGGAATGGTCATTGATATCCGTAATACCGTCAATTTTCTTATCTCTTACCAGTTCTGCAATTTTTTCAATAAGTCTGGCTTTATTTACCATATACGGCAGTTCTGTGACAATAATCTGGCTCTTGCCGTTTGGCATGGTTTCAATATCCGTTACCGCACGGACTCTGATTTTTCCTCTTCCTGTCCGATAAGCTTCTTCTATGCCTCTTGTTCCCAGAATGGTTGCACCGGTAGGAAAATCCGGTCCCTTGACAATGGACAGAATTTCCTCTATCTCCGTCTCTCTGCCCTCTTCAATCTGGTTGTCAATGATTTTCACCACGGCCTGAATCACTTCCCGCAGGTTGTGAGGGGGAATGTTCGCCGCCATACCGACTGCAATACCGGAAGTTCCGTTTACCAGAAGGTTCGGGTATCTGGAAGGCAGCACCGTAGGTTCTTTCTCTGTTCCGTCAAAGTTCGGCACAAAGTCAATGGTATTCTTGTTAATGTCTGCCAGCATTTCCATGGAAATCTTGCTCAGACGTGCCTCTGTATAACGCATAGCCGCCGCACCGTCTCCGTCCACAGAGCCGAAGTTTCCATGACCGTCTACCAGCGGATAACGGGTAGACCAGTCCTGTGCCATATTTACCAATGCGCCGTAGATAGAACTGTCTCCATGAGGGTGATATTTACCCATGGTATCGCCGACAATACGGGCGCATTTTCTGTGTGGTTTATCCGGTCCGTTGTTCAATTCTATCATGGAATAGAGAATTCTTCTCTGTACCGGCTTCAGACCGTCTCGAACGTCAGGAAGGGCGCGGGAGGCAATAACGCTCATGGCGTACTCAATGTAGGATTCCTCCATTTTCTTCTGTAAATCTACTTCCTGAACCTTGTCAAAAATATTTTCTTCCATTTAGCTTCTCCTTATTGTTCCGGGTTATCAGATATCAAGATTCTTGGCATATTTCGCATTTTCTTCGATAAATTCGCGTCTCGGCTCTACCTTGTCTCCCATCAGGGTGGTAAAGGTCAAATCCAGCTCAGAGGTGGAATCTTCATCCATGACAACACGCATAAGAATACGTCTTTCCGGGTCCATCGTAGTTTCCCAGAGCTGGTCTGCGTCCATCTCTCCAAGTCCTTTGTATCTCTGAATACTGCAGCCCTCCAGACCGATTTCAGACAGAATATCTGCCTGCTCTTTCTCGGTATAGGCATAGTAAGTCTTACGATTCTTTTCCAGCTTGAAAAGAGGCGGTTTCGCCAGGTACACATAGCCCTGCTTAATCAGTTCCGGCATAAAACGGTACAAAAACGTCAGCAGCAAGGTTGCAATATGAGCGCCGTCCACATCCGCATCCGTCATAATGATAATCTTGTGATAACGAAGCTTGGAAATATCGAAATCCTCATGAATACCCGTTCCAAAAGCGGTAATCATGGCCTTAATCTCCGCATTGGCATAAATCTTATCCAGGCGGGCTTTTTCCACATTCAGAATCTTACCTCTAAGAGGCAGAATAGCCTGTGTGGCACGGCTTCTGGCAGTCTTTGCAGAACCGCCTGCGGAATCACCCTCTACAATATAGATTTCGCATTTGCTCGGGTCTTTGTCCACGCAGTCTGCCAGTTTTCCGGGCAGAGACATACCCTCCAGCGCGGATTTTCTTCTGGTCAGTTCTCTGGCCTTTCTAGCCGCATCTCTGGCTCTCTGGGATAAAATAGATTTCTCCACAATGATTTTTGCCACGGACGGATTCTGTTCCAGATAAATTTCCAGCTGGCTGCTCACCACATTGTCCACTGCACCTCTGGCTTCGCTGTTGCCCAGTTTCTGCTTAGTCTGTCCTTCAAACTGCGGGTCTTCGATTTTTACACTGATAACGGCAGTAATTCCCTCCCGAATATCCTCCCCGGTGAGATTCTGCTCGCTCTCTTTTAACAGTTTGTTTTTTCTTGCATAATCATTAAAGGTCTTTGTAATGGCATTACGGAATCCCATAATATGAGTTCCGCCTTCCGGCGTGGTAATGTTGTTTACAAATCCGTAAGTGTTTTCCGTATAGGCATCGTTGTGCTGCATAGCCACTTCTACCATGACGCCGTCCTTGTTGCCCTCAAAATACAGAATATCCTCATACAAAGGGGTTGCACTTCGGTTCAGATACTGTATAAACTCTTTGATACCGCCTTCATAGTGAAAAACCGCCTGGATTTCTTCTTCCTCCCGCTTGTCTCTGGCAATGATTTTCAATCCCTTTGTCAGAAACGCAAGTTCACGGAAACGGTGCTTCAAAATATTAAAGTCAAATACTGTTTCCTCAAAAATTTCCGGGTCCGGATGGAAGGTAACCATAGTTCCGGTTTTCTCCTTTTCACACTCTCCTACCACCTTCAGGCTGTACATGGTTTTGCCCCGCTCATACCGCTGTCTGTAAACCTTTCCCTCATTGTAAATGGTAACCTCCAGCCAGGTAGACAGCGCATTTACAACAGACGCACCTACCCCGTGAAGACCGCCGGATACCTTATATCCCCCGCCGCCGAATTTTCCTCCTGCGTGAAGAATGGTGAATACAACTTCAACAGCCGGAATTCCTGCTTTATGGTTGATGCCTACCGGAATTCCCCTGCCGTTATCAATAACGGTAATGGAGTTATCTTCATTGACAGACACATCGATAGTATCACAATACCCTGCTAAAGCCTCGTCTACTGCATTATCTACAATTTCATAAACCAGATGGTGAAGTCCTCTTGAAGATGTGCTGCCGATATACATACCTGGTCTTTTTCTTACGGCTTCCAGACCTTCCAGAATCTGAATCTGGTCCGCGCCGTATTCTGTCTTAATTTCTGTACTCATGCATTTCCTCCTGTTTTCCGGTATTCACCGGTGATTTGGCGGTTTACGGACAATAAACATTTCCCTCAACCACTTTAAATATCTTATTTATGTGAAATCTTCTGTCAATAAAATCGTCCAGTCCCGTACAGGTTATCATCGTTTGCACCTGGCTGATACTGTTCAGAAGATAGTTCTGCCTGTTAGAATCCAACTCGGACAATACATCATCCAAAAGAAGAATTGGCATATCCTTGATTTTTCTTTTCACCATATAGATTTCAGAAAGCTTCAGAGAAAGCGCGGCTGTCCGCTGCTGCCCCTGAGAACCGTATTTGCGGATGTCCATACCGTTTATCTTTACACACAGGTCGTCTCTGTGGGGACCTGTAGAAGTCATCTTAAAACGGCAGTCTTTTTCCCGATTTCCGGAAAGCTCTGAAAGAAAATGTTCACTGTCTGTACTTGGCTCATAAATCAGTTCAATTTTTTCCTTTCCGCCGGTAATCTTGCTATGTATTTCCTCAATAATGCCGTTCATCTCATCTAAAAAGGCTTTCCGCCCCTCAATCACTGCGCTGCCGTAGCTTGCCATCTGCTCGTCCCAGACCTCCAAAGTTGACATAAGAGACGGCTGAAAAGAAATATCCTTCAACAGCTTATTTCTCTGATTCAAAATCCGATTATAGCTGGAAAGGTTGGACAGATACAGTTTATTAAGTTGACATAATTCCAAATCCATGAACCTCCGGCGTTCACCGGGACCGTTTTTAATAATATTTAAGTCCTCCGGTGAGAAAAACACCAGATTCAGAATCCCAAAAAGCTCCCCGGCCTTTTTAATGGGAATCCCGTCAATGGCAATTCCCTTGGCCTTTGTCTTTTTCAGATGCATGTCAATTCTCCGGGAAATCCCGTTTTTGTTCACATACATACGGATATGGGATTCATCCGAGTCAAACTTTATCATCTCTCTGTCCTTGCTGCCTCTGTGAGATTTTGTGGTTCCGCACAGATAGACAGCTTCCAGAATATTGGTCTTTCCCTGGGCATTGTCCCCATAGAAAATATTGGTTCCTTTATCAAAATTCAGCGACAGCGTTTCATAATTTCTGTAATTCTTCAGCTCTATTGATTCGATATACATAGGCCACCCTTACTGCTTCCAACTATTTTATAATTTTTACTTCCTGCCCCTGGTAAGAAAGCACGTCTCCATCGTAAAGTTTGCGTCCTCTTCTGGTATCCACTTCGCCATTTACCAGAACTTCTCCGTCCTGAATGACATATTTTGCTTCCACCCCGTCCTGCACCAGGTTTGCGGCTTTCAAAGCCTGACCTAATTTAATAAATTCATCGCGTAATTTAATAGTTTCCATGTGTACTCCTTTTATCTGCTCACGGCATTGAAGTTAACCGGAAGAATCAGGTAAATATACTGCTGATTATCGTCCCGGATAAAGCACGGAGCCTTGGCATTCATCAGATAAATGCTGACCTCCTCATCATCAATGACCTTCAGTGCGTCAATCAAAAACTTAGGGTTAAAGCCAATCATAATGTCTTTTCCCTCTTTTTCAATGTCAATGTCCTCTTTCATGGAACCAACCTGAGAATCAATCTGCAGTTCCATCTGTCCATCCTGAATGTTAATGATAATCGGTTTTTTATCCCCTTCTTTTACAAACAGAGTGGCACGGTCAATACAATCTAAAAATTCTTTTTTGTTAATTTTTACTTTTGTTTCATAATCACTGGAAAGCATCTGGTCTACCTTGAAATACTCCCCTTCAATCAGGCGGGATACCACCTTTGTGTCATCAAACTCAAAGAGAATGTGGTTGGCAGACAGATAAATATCTACCATATCTTCCAGTTCTCCGGATAAAATCTTGCTGATTTCGTTCAGTGTTTTTCCCGGAACTACCACCTTACGGTTTTCACATTCGTCCTGCAAGCCGATTTTCCGGATAGAAATGCGGTGTCCGTCCAGAGAAATTACCCGCAGCATATTGTTTTCAATCTGGAAAAGCTCTCCGGTCATCAGCTTATTGTTCTCATTTACTGCAATAGAAAAGATAGTCTGACGGATAATTTCTTTTAAAGTAAACTGTGAAACCCGTATACAGTCATTCTTTTCAATTAAAGGTAAATAAGAAAAATCTTCTCCTGATTTTCCGGGAATATTGAATTTTGCTTTTTCACAGGTAATGGTAGCATTTAATTTTTCATCTGTTTCAATGGTAACATCATTATCCGGAAGCTTGCGGACAATTTCGGAAAAGATTTTTGCATCCAGTGCAAGGATACCTTTTTCCAAAACCATACCCTGAACACGGGTTTCGATGGCAAGTTCCATATCATTAGCCGTCAGTTTGATGTCATTGGTTGCTGCATCAATAAGAATACATTCCAGAATGGGCATAGTTGTTTTTCCTGGTACGGCTTTCATGACAATGCTGACACTTTTTTGAAGTTCAGATTTTGGGCAAATTATTTTCATGTGTGAATAACTTCCTTTCTGTGTGAGGTGGTTAAATATAAAAATAAATGAATAACAAATCCGTAGTAATCGCCGTAGGGGCTGTGAATATGTGAATAAGTCCCGAAACCCGTGAAAATACGGGCTTTATGGGTATGGATAACTTTGTGGGTCCATGTTGAAGTTCCAGTGTAACGGCTGTTGATAAAAATGTGGGTAAAAAACCGTAAATTTTTTCAACAGAGTTGTCCACATATAATTCACACGATATTCACTTTACGTTGTGGATAAAGTTCAGGTTATTTTGAGGGGTTTATTTTCTTCTGTAAAATATCAATAATTTCTTTGGTGGATTCGGAGGTTTCCAGTTCCGCCTCGATTTTATTAATACCATTCATAATTGTGGTATGGTCCCTTCCTCCCAGGACTTTACCGATATTTTTCAGTGTGACTTCTGTCATATGACGGCATAAGTACATCACAATCTGCCGTGGAAATACGACTTTGGAATTTCGTTTGTTGCCGGTCAGGTCAGCAGGAGATAAGTCAAAGTGTTCTGCCACAATATCAATGATAAGTTCAGGGGTAACGATGCGCTTCTGATTAGGAGAAATAATATCTTTTAATACTTTTTCAGCTAAAGGCAGATTGATTTCGCTTTTTTCCAGATTGGCGTAGGCCATAATTTTGTTTAAAGCGCCCTCAAGCTCACGGATATTGGATTTTATATTTTTGGCAATGTATTCGATGACCGCATCGTCTATCTGATAACCGTCCAGTTCTTCCTTTTTCCTTAAAATCGCCATTCTGGTTTCATAGTCAGGAGAGGAAATATCTACAATTAAGCCCCATTCAAACCGGGAACGGAGACGATCTTCCAGGATTTCCATATCTTTTGGCGGCTTATCTGAGGATATGATAATCTGCTTTTTCGCACTGTGCAGCGCATTGAACGTGTGGAAAAATTCTTCCTGTGTAGATTCCTTTCCTATAATAAACTGAATATCGTCAATGAGAAGAACATCGATGTTCCGATATTTTTCCCGGAACTTGGACATAGTGGAATTATTACCATTACGAATAGATTCAATCAGTTCGTTGGTAAAATATTCACTGGTGACGTAAAGTACTTTGGCGTCGGAATTCTGCTGCAAAACATAGTGGGCAATGGAGTGCATTAAGTGGGTTTTTCCAAGACCAACCCCTCCGTAGATAAACAGCGGATTGTAGGATTCCCCCGGAGATTCCGCTACGGCCACGGACGCGGCATGTGCCATCTTGTTGTTGTTTCCTACCACAAAGGTGTCGAAGGTATAGCGGGGATTTAAGTTGGCTTTTGCAATATTTTCGTTGTGGTCAATGGGATTTGCCACGGCTTTTTCCTTGATTTCTTCCTCAATTTCATCTGGCAGAATAAAAGAAATTTCAAAATTTTCCCCAGTAGCTTCTGCAATCGCTACTTTTAAAGGCAGGAGATACTTCTTATTAATATAATCCAAAGCAATATTTTGGTTATTAATGTTGATAGTGACCACATTTCCCTCTACTTTATAAACCTTTAAGGGCTTCAGCCAGGTGGAAAAGGAAATATCGGACACATCATGTTCGACCTTAATCATATTTAGAATCTCTGACCATTTTTCCTGAATTATGTGCATTTTCAATTCTCCTAAATCGTATTATATGCCGGTTTTCAAACACAAAAATATATGATTGACTGATTACTTCATTCAATCATAGGCAAAAAAAAGTATTATTATCTATATAATATAATAAAAAACCGTTTTTATCAATGAAAAGTTGAAGAGAAATAGAAGAATTACGGCATTGGAGACGATGTGGGTATGTGGATAAGTGTATGGATACTATTAATATAGGAAGAAATATTCTGGTGAGTGTGAAAAAATTGACAAAATGTGGGCATGTTTGTATGTGGATAGAAATGTGTGGATAATGAGGATTGTCTAAAAATAAAAGATTGTGGAAAACCTGCAATGTGAAAAATGTGTATAAGGTAAAAAACAGAATCCACATGTCGAAAACCGTTGAAAAATAAGGCTTTTTAAGATTTTGGAAAAGGAGTATGTGAATATATGGTGAGAGTTATCCACAAGTTATCCACATTTTGTGGATAAACTTACGTAAACTTAAAAAATGTGAATAAGTCGGTGTATAAAAATATGGATAAAATTAGTTAAAAGAAAAAATTCGTAAAAGTCTGTGGAAAAGAAGTGGAGAGATGTGGACAACTGAAAAAAGAGAGAAATACACAGAAAAAATGCCAGAAAAACCGCAGAAATAGAAAGAAAGGCTTGACGAACACCGACTTTATGAATATAATTGAAATGATGTTTTATCATGCATAACTAGAGGTGACATCTGAATTAAACAATATCGGAAAGATGTCCATTAATATAAGGGAGGTGCCTTGAATATGAAAATGACATTTCAGCCAAAGAAAAGACAGCGTTCCAAAGTTCACGGATTCAGAGCTAGAATGAGCAGTGCTGGCGGAAGAAAAGTTTTAGCTGCTAGAAGAGCAAAAGGAAGAAAAAAATTATCAGCATAAGACCGCAGACATGTGGTCTTTTCTTCTCTTTGCGGTAAAGGATAGGGTATGAAATATTCGGAATCATTAAAAAAGAACAGAGATTTTCAGCTGGTTTATAAAAGAGGAACATCATTTGCGAATCGTTATCTGGTTATGTACATTAAGGAAAATCAGCTGAATCGTAACAGACTTGGTATATCTGTAAGCAAGAAAGTGGGAAATAGTGTAGTAAGACATCATTTGACACGATTAATCAGAGAGAGTTACCGTCTGAATGAGGAAAAATTTTGCTGCGGATATGATATAGTAGTTATTGTCAGAGTAAGTGGAAAAGAGCAGGGGTTCCATTCTTTACAGAGTGCCTTGCTGCATTTGGGAAAACTCCACAAAATAATGAGAAGTGAAGAGAATGAAAAAAATATTAATCATCTTGATTAAAGGATATCAGAAATATTTGTCGCCGCTTAAAAGCACACGCTGCCCTTATATTCCCACCTGTTCGCAATATGGGTTGGAGGCTGTTGAAAAATACGGAGCGCTCAAAGGGGGGCTTCTGGCAGCATGGAGAATTTTAAGATGTAATCCCTTTTCAAAGGGAGGGTATGACCCGGTGCCGTAGTGCACCGAAAGAAAATAGAAGGGTGACAAAAACAGAAGGAGGAAACTGTTTTGGGTGTGTTACTGACTAAGAGTACCATGCCGATTGTAAACTGGGTAGCAGAAGTGCTGGGCTGGCTTATGAACGGCATTTATAGTATCGGAGTGCATAATTTAGGTCTGTGTATTATTATCTTTACACTGATTATCTATGCTTTTATGACTCCGCTTCAGATAAAACAGCAGAAATTTGCAAAAATGAATGCGGTTATGTCCCCTGAATTGCAGAAAATTCAGAAAAAATACAGAGGAAAAAAAGATCAGGCTTCTCAGATGAAGATGCAGGAAGAGACTATGGCCATTTACGAAAAATATGGCGTATCTCCAACAGGAAGCTGTCTGCAGATGTTAATCCAGATGCCGATTTTCTTTGCTTTGTATCAGGTTATTATTAAGATTCCGGGATATATCGGCGGAATTAGACATGTCTTTGATGCAGCTGTTGCAAATATTACAGAGGTAAAGGGATATTCTCAGATTATCCTGGACTTTGTACAGGAACACGGCATTAAAAATGCCTACCTGCCATTAGAAGGAACGTTAACGAACAATCAGGTCGTAGACTTTTTATATGCACTGTCTCCCTCTCAGTGGGACCAGCTTGCAGATGTAAATAAATTCCAGGGCTTTGCTGATGTGTTGAATCAGGCAGCAGATAAACTGCATCCCATGCAGAATTTCCTGGGTCTGAACATTGCGGACAACCCATGGGCGCTGATTCAGTCCGGATGGAATTCTCATAGCTATGTGTTGATTTTTGCAGCAGTGCTGATTCCGGTGTTGGCATGGGCGACCCAGGTTCTGAACATGAAGTTAATGCCGTCTGCAGCAAGCACCAGTGACAACGGAGCTGTGTCTTCCATGGAAGCCACTATGAAGAGCATGAACATGATTATGCCTTTATTTACAGCATTTATCTGTTTCACATTCCCGGTTGGTATTGGTATTTACTGGATTATAGGTGCGGTTATCCGAAGCGTGCAGCAGGTTGTAATTAACAGACATTTGAATAACATGGATATGGACGAATTTATCCGTAAAAACAAAGAAAAAATGGATAAAAAGCGTGCCAAGAGAGGGGTTACTACCCAGAACATCAGTCAGCAGGCCAAGATGAGTGTTCGTAATATTGAAGAGCCAAAAAGAAAGACCATTACAGAAAAGAGCAATTCTGTGAAAAATACATCAGGCTACAGCACCTCTGTACCGAAGACAAAGCCGGGCAGTCTGGCATCCAAGGCGAACATGGTGGCACAGTTTGATGAGGCGCACAAAGGAAAAAAGAAATAAGGTAAGGGGGAAAGAAGATGGAATTCAAAGAGTTTTCCGCAAAAACTGTAGACGAAGCGATTACAAAGGCAAGTCTTGAATTTGAAACATCGAGTGAAAATCTGGAGATTCAGGTAATTTCTGAGGGTAAGACAGGATTTTTAGGCTTTGGTACAAAGCCGGCGATTATTAAAGTGAAAAGAAAAGAAATCCCGGTAAAAACCACAGAAGAAAAGAAGGAAACAAAAAGAGAAGTAAAAAACACTCCTGTAAAAGAAGAGAAAAAACAGACTGTTGTGAAGGAAGAGGCGCCTGCTAAAGAGCCGGAACGTGTACGGGAAGAGAGAAAAGCAGTGGTAAGAAGCGAAGAAGAAATCGCGGAAATCAAGGCTGAAGCTGAGAAATTCCTTACAGGAGTATTTAAAGCCATGGAACTTCCGGTAGAAATTAAGATGCAGTACAAAGAAGCGGAAGGCAATCTGGATATTGAATTTGTTGGAGAGGATATGGGAATCCTCATCGGTAAGAGAGGACAGACTCTGGATTCACTCCAGTACCTTACAAGTCTGGTAGTCAACAAAGGCAGACAGGGATATATCCGTGTGAAGCTGGATACAGAAGACTACAGAAACAGAAGAAAAGAAACGCTGGAAAATCTTGCCAGAAGCATTGCCTACAAGGTAAGAAAGACCAGAAAGACTGTATCTTTAGAGCCTATGAATCCATATGAGAGAAGAATTATTCACTCTGCACTGCAGGGTAACCGTTATGTGGAAACTTACAGTGAAGGAAATGAACCTTACCGTCATGTGGTAGTAAAGTTAAAAAACAGATAACAACATACAGTAAAACATCATTATTCTAGGTGAAAGCGTGAATAAGAAGGGTTATCCCTGCGCTTTTGCCTGGAATATTTTTTTAGGAGGGATTTTATGACAGATACCATAGCAGCAGTTGCTACGGCCATGACTGCGTCAGGAATCGGAATTATCCGTATGAGCGGGCCGGACAGCCGGAAGATTGCCGGTAAGGTATACCGCTCGAAAGGTGGAAAGAAAAGGATAGAAGAGGTGTCTTCTCACACCATAAATTATGGTTTTATCTGTGACGGGGAGGAAACCATAGATGAAGTTCTGGTCATGGTTATGGACGGTCCCAGAAGTTATACAGGAGAGGATACCGTGGAGATTGATTGCCATGGCGGTGTGCTGGCCATGAAAAGAGTGCTGGAAACCGTGGTGAAGTACGGGGCCAGACCGGCGGAGCCGGGAGAGTTTACCAAAAGGGCCTTTTTAAACGGCAGAATGGATTTGTCCCAGGCGGAAGCCGTCATTGACGTCATCAATGCCAAAAACGAGTATGCGCTGAAAAGTTCCCTGGGGCAGTTAAAGGGAAACATTCAGAAGGCCATTCAGGAAATCCGAGAGAGGATTATTTATCAGATTGCCTATATTGAATCTGCCCTGGATGACCCGGAACACATCAGTATAGACGGGTACGGAGAGACGTTGGGAAAAGAAGTAGAACTTCTCAAGGAAAGACTGCAGCAGCTTCTGCAGACGGTACGGGAAGGGAAACTGATGAAAGAGGGAATTAAGACCGTAATTCTGGGGAAACCCAATGCGGGAAAATCTTCTCTTTTAAATATATTGGTGGGGGAAGAAAGGGCCATTGTCACGGATATCGCAGGCACAACCAGAGATATTCTGGAAGAAAGCATTGTGCTGCACGGCATTTCCCTTCGCATGATTGACACAGCGGGAATCCGCAGCACAGAAGATGTGGTGGAAAAAATCGGTGTGAAAAAGGCCATTGAATATGCAAAAGACGCGGATTTGATTCTGTATGTGGTGGATTCTTCTGTGCCGTTAGATGAAAATGACAGGGAAATTCTCGAGCTTCTGCAGGACAAACGCGCCATTGTTATTTTGAATAAAGCAGACCTTGAGCCGGTGGTCACAGAGGACATATTGAGAAAGAAAACAAAGCATGCAGTAGTGTCCATTTCAGCAAAAGAAGAAGAGGGAATTGACCTTCTGGAACAACAGATGAAAGACATGTTTTTCGATGGGGAACTGTCCTTTAATGATGAGATTTATATTACCAATGTGCGTCACAAAGCGGCTCTGGAAGAGGCAAAAAGAAGCCTGGAACTTGTGGAAAACAGTATTCAGATGCAGATGCCAGAGGACTTTTTCTCCATTGATTTGATGAATGCGTATGAGGCGCTGGGCAGTATTATCGGAGAATCTGTGGGCGAGGATTTGGTGAATGAAATTTTCTCCAAATTCTGTACAGGCAAGTAAAACAAAGGAAAAATATAGAAAGGATAGGGACAGGAATGAGTGTATTAGAAGAAAATTATGACGTTGCCATTGTAGGGGCCGGACATGCCGGCTGTGAGGCGGCTCTGGCCTGTGCAAGGCTGGGACTGGAGACGATTATGTTTACGGTCAGTGTGGAAAGCATTGCGCTGATGCCCTGTAACCCCAATATCGGAGGAACATCCAAGGGACATCTGGTGCGGGAAATTGACGCGCTGGGAGGAGAGATGGGCAGGAATATTGACAAAACATTTATTCAGTCCAAGATGCTGAATGTGTCCAAAGGGCCTGCGGTACATTCTCTTCGGGCTCAGGCGGACAAGCAGGAATACACCAGAGAAATGCGGAAAACTTTGGAAAACACAGAACATCTCACCATTCGTCAGGCAGAGGTAACGGAGATTTTGGCACAGGATGGCAAAGTACAGGGAGTGAAGACCTATTCCGGCGCCCGGTATCATACAAAGGCTGTGGTGCTCTGTACAGGAACCTATTTAAAGGCCAGATGTATTTACGGTGATGTGAGTAATTATACAGGGCCAAACGGATTGCAGGCGGCCAATTATCTCACAGATTCCCTGAAAAAACTGGGTGTGGAAATGTTCCGTTTCAAGACAGGAACACCGGCTCGAATTGACAGAAGAAGTGTGGATTTTTCCAAAATGGAAGAGCAGTTTGGAGATGAGAAAGTAGTTCCGTTTTCTTTTTCAACCAACCCGGAAGACGTACAGATTGAGCAGGAATCCTGCTGGCTGACCTATACCAATGAAAAAACCCACGAAATTATCCGGAAAAATCTGGACCGTTCCCCTTTGTATTCAGGTATGATAGAGGGTACCGGTCCCAGATACTGCCCGTCTATTGAGGATAAGGTTGTAAAATTCGCGGATAAAAACCGTCATCAGGTGTTTATTGAGCCGGAGGGACGTTACACCAATGAAATGTATGTAGGAGGTATGTCCAGTTCTTTGCCGGAAGATGTACAGTATGAGATGTATCATTCCGTGCCGGGGCTTGAGCATGCGAAAATCGTGCGGAATGCCTATGCTATAGAGTATGACTGCATCAATGCCAGACAGCTGTATCCCACACTGGAATTTAAGAACATCAAGGGCCTGTTTTCCGGCGGTCAGTTTAACGGAAGTTCCGGATATGAAGAAGCAGCGGCTCAGGGTCTTGTAGCCGGTATAAACGCGGCTATGGAGGTATTGGGAAAAGAGCAGATGATACTGGATCGTTCCGAGTCTTATATTGGTGTGCTCATTGATGATTTAGTGACAAAGGAAAACCATGAACCTTACCGTATGATGACCAGCCGGGCTGAGTACCGCCTGCTGCTGCGTCAGGATAATGCGGATTTGCGTCTGCGGGAAAAGGGATATCAGGTGGGACTGGTCAGTCAGGAACAGTATGATTATATTCAGTGGAAGAAAGAAAAAATTGCAGAAGAAGCAGAGCGCATGGAGCATGTGCATGTAGGAGCAGTAAAAGAGGTGCAGGAACTTTTGGAAAAATACGGAAGCACACCGCTGAAAAACGGGATTTCCCTGGCAGATTTAATCCGAAGACCGGAATTGACTTATGACATTGTGGCGCCATTTGATAAAAAAAGACCGGAATTGCCGGATGATGTAAGAGAACAGGTCAACATCAACATTAAGTATGACGGCTATATTAAGCGGCAGTTAAAGCAGGTAGAGGGATTTAAGAAGCTGGAAACAAAGAAACTTCCGGAAGATATGGATTATGATGCTATCAGTGGCCTGCGTATTGAGGCCAAACAGAAATTAAAAGAATACCGTCCGGTTTCCGTGGGACAGGCTTCCCGTATTGCAGGAGTGTCTCCGGCAGATATTTCCGTGCTGCTGGTTTATATGGAAACTTACAGACGAAACAGATAAGGAGACCTATCATGAATTATGATTTAACCCTTCTGAAACAGGCATGTGAAGAATACAAAATTAGCCTGACAAGTGAGCAGGAACAGCAGTTTATACAGTATTACGAGCTTCTGACAGAGTGGAATAAAGTAATGAATCTCACGGGAATTACGGAGTTTGAGGAGGTTTTGGTAAAGCATTTTGCGGATAGTCTGTCCATTGCAAAGGGACTGGATATGGAGAAAATTCACACCTGCATTGATGTGGGGACAGGAGCCGGATTTCCTGGAATCCCTCTGAAAATTGCATTTCCGCATTTAAAGGTGACGCTGCTGGATTCCTTGAATAAACGCCTGAATTTCTTAAATGAAGTTATCAGCCGGCTGGGACTTGAAGAAATCGAAACCGTTCACGGGAGAGCAGAGGACGGAGCACGCAGGGCAGAACACAGAGAACAATATGATTTGAGCGTGTCCAGAGCCGTATCCCGTCTGGCGTCCTTATGCGAGTATTGTATGCCTTATGTGAAGGTAGGAGGAGTATTTGTATCCTACAAAGCAGAAAAGGCGTCAGAAGAGCTTACAGAGGCCAAAAAAGCCATATCCGTACTGGGCGGAAAACTGGAAAAGGAAGTGGCCTTTCAGCTTTGCCGGACCGATATGGAAAGAGATTTGATTGTTATTAAAAAGGTGAAGAATACCCCGAAAAAATATCCGAGAAAAGCAGGAACACCTACAAAAGAACCTATCGTATGACAAAAAGTGAGCATGCTCAATTTTTACGGTTAAGCATGCTCACTTTTATACGAAAAATCATTTCTGATTTCACAGAAAAAACACATTCTCGTCTAATTTTTATCACAAATTCCCCATAGAATAAAAAAGTCAAAGTAGCTTTATTGCGCTTGTACATAAATCAAAGGAGGGACAGTTTTGATTGAGGTAAGAAATCTAGTCAAAAAATACGGCAGTCATATGGCGGTAAATCATTTGAATTTTACCATAGAGAAAGGGAAAATTTACGGTTTTCTCGGTCCTAATGGTGCGGGAAAGTCCACAACCATGAATATGATTACCGGATATATTGCGTCTACAGAAGGAGAGATTCTCATTGACGGACACAATATATTGGAAGAACCGGAAGAGGCAAAGAAAAAAATCGGATATTTGCCGGAAATTCCACCGCTTTATGTGGATATGACAGTCAGCGAATACTTGAAATTTGTAGCTGAACTGAAATCAATACCAAAGGAGAAGAGAAGCGGAAATATCAATGAAGTTATGTCAACTACAAAACTGCAAAGTGTAAAGGACAGACTGATTAAAAATCTTTCCAAAGGATACAGGCAGAGAGTGGGACTGGCGCAGGCTCTTCTGGGTTATCCGGAAATTATTATTTTAGATGAACCTACCGTAGGTCTGGACCCGAAACAGATTATTGAAATCAGGGATTTGATTAAGAGTCTGGGAAATAAGCATACCGTTATTTTGAGTTCTCATATTCTTTCTGAGGTCAGCGCAGTATGTGATCATGTGCTCATTATAGACAAGGGAAAACTGGTGGCCAGTGACACACCTGAAAATTTGAGCAAGGTTATGGCAGGGGCAAATTCTCTGGAGCTTACGGTGAAGGGAAAAGAAGAGGTCATCCGAAAGGCTCTTGATATGGTAGAAAATATTGAAGAGCTTGTCTACCACCAGTCCATGATAAAAGACGCATGTGACTTTACAGTGAAGATTGCCGGAAATCAGGATATGAGAGAGAATATATTCTTTGCCCTGGCGGAAGTGAAATGTCCAATTCTGAAAATGCAGTCCAGTAATATGAGTCTGGAAGAAGTATTCTTAAAACTGACAGATGATGGAAGAAGCATCAGTTCGGAAGTGGATGAGATGTTTGAAGCGGATACTTCGGAAAATCTGGCAGAAGATAGCGATGCTGAGAGCGGAAAAGAGGAGGAGAAATAGTATATGCTGGCAGTTTATAAAAAAGAATTGAGAGGGTATCTTACCTCCATGATTGGATATGTGTTTGTGGCGTTTATTTTGTTAATACTGGGCATTTACTTTACTGCCTATAATCTGCAGTATGCAAGTCCGGATTTTGGCGCTACACTGAATTCTGTAACCTTTATCTTTTTGATTATTACACCGATTTTGACAATGAAAATACTGGCTGAAGAGAAAAAAAATAAGACTGACCAGCTTCTTCTGACAGCTCCGGTATCAGTTTGGAAAGTAGTTTTAGGCAAGTATCTCAGCATGGTTACCATGTATTTGATTCCGGTAGTGATAGCAGGTTTTTATCCTTTGATTATGGGAAGATACGGTACGGTGTCCTATGCAATGGCTTATACAGCGCTTTTGGGATTTTTCTTTCTGGGATGTGCACAGATTGCCGTAGGAATGTTTCTGTCTTCTGTGACAGAAAGCCAGGTGATTGCTGCAGTTCTTACTTTTGGCGTTTTGTTTTGCAGTTTTATGATGGATGGCATTACCAGTTTCTTTTCTGATACGGCCATAACTTCTATGATGGCCTTTCTGGTGTTAGTGATTATTCTGGGTGTGATTATTTACCAGATGACAAAGAGTGTCGTCCTTTCTGCAGGGGTCAGTGGGGTTTTGGCGGTAGTCACCCTGGTGGTTTATATTATAAAACCAACGGTTTATTCAGGACTGATTCAGAAAGTGCTGGGACTTCTAGCGATATCCAATCAGTTTGATAATTTTGTAGGCGGTATTTTGGATATGACAGGTATTCTTTATATGCTTTCCGTTATCTGCATTTTTGTATTTCTGACCATTCAGTGTATACAAAAACGGCGTTGGAGCTAAGGTAAACTTATTTTAGAGGAAAGGAAATGCAGATATGAAGAAAATAAATTTGAAAGAAATGATAAGCAGCTACAGGGAACAGAGAAAGCGAAATAAGAAGCTTTTGAAGCATGGAACCTATAGTATGGCGGTAACAGCCGTGGTAATTGCCATTGTTGTGGTTTTGAATCTGGTTGTGCAGGAAATTCCCTCCAAATACAGAGAAATTGATTTGAGCAGCCAGAAGTTATATACCATAGGCGAACAGACGGAAAAGATTTTAAAGAACCTGAAAAAGGATGTAACTTTGTATTACATTGCCCAGGACGGCACAGAAAGCAGTGATATAAAAAATCTGTTGGAAAAATATGAGGAAGGCAGCAAGCACATTACAGTAGAGCAAAAAGACCCGGCTGTATCTCCTAAATTTGCTTCTCAGTATACTTCTGACAATATCAGTAATAACAGTATTATTGTAGTATGCGGAGATAAGAGTAAGGTTGTAGATTACAGTTCTATGTATGAGACATCTATCAATTATCAGACCTATTCACAGGAAGTTACGGGATTTGATGGAGAGGGCCAGCTTACAAGTGCCATTAACTATGTAGTATCCGATAATATGCCGGTTTTATACAATTTGGAAGGCCATGATGAATCCTCTATGAGTGAAACTATGAAAGAAACCATAGAGAAGGCAAATATTGAAATTAAGTCTTTAAATCTGCTTTCAGAAGAAGCTGTCCCGGATGACGCAGAGTGTCTGTTTATCTTTGCTCCGGCAACAGATTTGACGAAAGAAGAGGCAGATAAGATTATTTCTTATTTGGAAAATGGCGGGAAAGCATTGATTGTTTCTAACTATACGGATGAAGATATGCCGAATTTTGAATCCGTATTGGAAAATTACGGTGTTCAGCCTGTAGATGGCATTGTTTTAGAAGGAAATACGGATAATTACGTTTCCCAAAATCCATATTATTTGCTGCCAAATATCGAAAGCGGTGAGATTACTTCTGAACTTTCCTCACAGAGCAGATACGTGCTGGTACCTCTGGCGCAGGGGATTAAAAAGGCCGATAATATAAGAGATACCCTGAATATCAGCAGCATACTGACAACTTCCGACAGTGCTTATTCCAAGACAAATCTGAAAGATATGGATACTATGGAAAAAGAAGACGGAGATATTGATGGTCCATTTGATCTGGCTGTGTCTATTACCGAAAAAGTAGGAGACGATAAGGAAACGCAGATTGCTTATTTTGCTTCCGCTTCCATTTTCAATGACAGTATAAATTCAATGGTTTCAGGAACAAACTATGAACTGCTGTCTGCTTCTCTGGCATGGATGTGCAGCACAGATGACAGCAATCAGATTTCGATTCCAAGTAAATCTTATGACACGACGACACTGACTGTGCCTACAGCAGATATTAACTTCTGGAGCATTTTTGTAACCGGTGTGCTTCCGGTATGTACCCTGTTAATTGGATTTGGTATCTGGATGAAGAGGAGAAAACAGTAATATGAAAAAAAAGAAAAAAGGACTTCTGGCAGCAATTGTTGTTCTGGTTGTTCTTGTAGGCGTATATGCAGTAATGCGTGTGGCCATACCGGATGAAGACCAGTCCACAGACACAGAAGAAAGCAAAGAAACAGCATTCGAGGAAGATGCAGCAGATATTACCAAATTGAAAATACAGTCAGGAGAAAACACATATACGTTTACTCATGAGGACGATACCTGGAAATATGCGGATGATGAAAATTTTCCATTAAGTGAATCACAGTTTTTAAATATTGTGTCTAGCATTACCTCCATTTCTTCCACAAGAGAACTGGAAAAAACGGATAATTTGGCAGATTATGGACTGCAAAACCCGGAAGTGCAGGTGGTTGTGACCGATAAAGATGGAAAAGAAACAGAACTGAAGTTCGGTGATGTCAACGATTCTGTGTCCGGCTGCTATATGAGTAAAAGTGGAAGTGATACCATTTATTTGGTGGATTCTTCAGTAAAATCCGGTCTTCAGTTTAAAATCACAGATTTAGCAGATAAAGAAGAGATTCCGTCTATTACGGCTTCTACAATCAAAAATGTGGAAATTAACAGTAATGGAACAGTGCAGACGTTGGAAACCAATGATGCATCAGAAACGGGTTGGACTTATAAAGACCGTGATGGAAATACTACGGCCGTAGATAGTTCAAAAGTGGGAGAATATATGAATAATTATTCCGGTGTTTCATGGAATGATTTTGTTACTTACCGTACAGATAATCTTTCAGAATATGGACTGGATAATCCGACTACCATTACCGTGAATTATCAGGTGACCGAAACAAAAGAAAGCTCTGATGAAGATACTGATGATGAAAGCAAGAGCAGTTCGGATTCTTCTTCAGATGAAACAGAACAGGTTACTGTAAATAAGCAGGCTGTGTTCTTAATTGGTAAGCAGGATACAGAAGGTAATTATTATGCAAAAATGCAGGACAGCAAATATATATACACACTTTCTGCTGATAAGGTAGAGAGCATGCTCAATATAAATCCAGAAGACTTGGTAAGCAGCCTGGTAGCAGATTATTCTTTTGCTGATTTGGACAAAGTAACATTTGTAAGAAACGGACAGACTTATACTGCTGTCAAGAAAGAAATTGAAGTGGAAAAAGATTCGGATGATAAAGACAGTAGTGATGACAGTACAGAAACAGAAACAAAGTATTACATCAATGATAAAGAAATTGATAAGACAGCATTTTCTACATTCTTTAGTACAGTGACCTCTATGGAATGGCAGGAACAAAATCAGGGCATTCAGGCAGAAGGGACACCAGATATTACCATCACATTTGAAAAAGAGGGAGGTATCAACAATACAGTAGAGTATTATGCATATGATGCCAACTTCTATTTAGTCAAAGATTCAAAAGGCAATGAAATGATGGTAAATAAAATGAAGGTAAAAGAAATGTTGGATGCCTTTGATTCTATGATAAAAAACTGGGAAAGTGGAGAAACAAAATAAAGAAATACTTTAAAGAGTGTAAGACTTGAAAAAGCAGCCCCAAATGTTTCACGTGAAACATTTGGGGCTGCTTTTATATAGAAAAGAAATAAGTTACAAATAAATTTTCAAGGTTTCTGTAAACTCCTGTGGAGTTTCCAAATGTGGAAGGTGTTTTGCGCGTTTCATTTTGCATGTTTCGATTGCCGGGTTTAATTCTATATAAGCGGAGGCAATTTCTTCACCTTCTGGTTCGGTTTCTCCGGTAAGAATTACAATACTCTGGTTAATACATTTCAGTGCATGAGTAATGCTATTGTTGGTATACAAACCACAGAGACTGGAAAGAAGATATTTAGCACTTCCTAAATCCTTATGTGCGGTTTCATAGTAAGTGTCAATCAGTTCCGGTGTAGTATGGAAAGGATTGTATAAGTATTTTTCTGTAAAAAGTAATTGCACGTTGCTCTGGCTGGTTTTCATATTATATATCAGGGTGCTGAATACAGGAATTTCCAATAAGAATTTATACAATTTACTTCGTTTACCAGGCGCTTTATTTAAACTTGCTAAAGAAGGTGGATTAATCAAAATCAATTTACCAAACAAGTCTGATTCGCTGTGGCAGGCCAGCAATGCAAAGGAACTGGAATATCCGCAAACGGCAATGTCTGTTTTTTCATGAATTACATTCTTAATGAAGTCACAAATCAATTGTACATATAAATAATTGGTATAAGTGATTTTGGGTTTTTCTGAACGTCCGCAGCCCAGTAAGTCTAAAGCATAGACAGTGTGCTCTTTTGACAATTCATCAATCACCTGGCTCCATTCATAGGCAGAACTGTAAACAGTTAAGTCATGAATTAACAAAAGCGGAGAACCCTGTCCTTTTTTTTGATAATAAATATTACCAAATCGCCAATTATAAAAATTCTTGGCGGAAGATTTCAGTAAATTTTTTAAGACAGCGGTAGCAAAGATGACACGATTGATAACATAAATAATGCCGGTCGCCAAGGTAAAAAGTATACTTATAGTTAATAGTTTATGCTTATTTTCTTTCATGAAACAGTGCACCTCCTGATGAATTTATATGAATATTATAAAGCATTTGGCTCGATTATACAAGAAAAAGTGAGAGAATACAAAATATCACACAAAATGTTTCACGTGAAACATTTAAAAAATATATTTTTAAGAAGTGTATTTAAAAAATACATAAAATTAATGTTTCACGTGAAACATTGGTATGGCAATCAAATGGGAAAGGTGCTATAATAAGTTTTGAAATATTACACATAAAGATACTCATCATAATAAGGGGAAATTTAAGTGGGAAGAATTATTGCAATCGCAAATCAAAAAGGTGGCGTAGGAAAATCAACTACAGCCATCAATCTTTCTGCATGTCTTGCAGAATTAAATCAAAAGGTGCTGCTTATTGATATTGACCCACAGGGGAATACAACAAGCGGTGTAGGTGTTGATAAGGATAATGCAGAAGCAACACTTTATGAGTTATTGGTAGGAGAGTGCGAATTAAAAGACTGTATTGTTGAAAACGTGTACGAAAATCTATCACTAATTCCCTCAAATGTTAATCTTGCCGGCGCAGAAATTGAACTGGTGGGAGTGGAAGGCAGAGAATACCTGCTGAAAAATCAGATTGATACTATTAAGGATAAGTATGATTTTGTTATTATGGATTGTCCCCCATCGTTAAACATTTTAACTATCAATGCTATGACCACGGCAGATTCAGTGCTGGTTCCTATCCAGTGTGAATACTATGCTTTGGAAGGTTTGACACAGTTGATTCATACGATTGAACTGGTTCAGGAAAGGCTAAATTCAGAATTGATTATTGAAGGCGTTGTATTTACCATGTATGATGCAAGAACAAATTTATCTCTTCAAGTTGTAGAAAATGTAAAGAACAACTTAAATCAATCCATTTACAAAACCATTATTCCGAGAAATGTCCGTCTGGCTGAGGCACCCAGTTATGGAATGCCGATTAACCTCTATGATACGAAATCTGTAGGTGCAGAGAGTTACCGGCTTCTGGCTGAAGAGGTCTTAAATAGGGAGGAAGAAGAATGACTGTGAGAAAAGGAGGATTAGGAAGAGGGCTTGACGCTATGATTAGCGAGACAGCAGTTAAGCCCAAGACGGCAGTGACAAAGAAAGCGGCTGTCCGGACAACTAAGGTGACTAAAAAAGACACAGAAGAGAAAGTGAAAGAGGAAGGTTCTGTGCTGATTGTTAAAATGACACAGATAGAGCCCAATCGAAGCCAGCCACGAAAACAGTTCGACGAAGACGCACTTTTAGAATTATCAGAATCCATTAAACAGTTCGGTGTGCTACAGCCTCTTTTGGTTCAAAAAAAAGGCGATTATTATGAGATTATTGCAGGAGAGAGAAGGTGGAGAGCCTCCAAACTGGCAGGACTCAAAGAGGTTCCGGTGATTGTCAAGGATTTTTCAGAGCAGGAAACTGTGGAAATTTCATTGATTGAAAATATTCAAAGGGAAAATCTGAATCCGATTGAAGAAGCGGCTGCCTATAAGAGACTTATGGAGGAGTTTCATCTGAAACAGGATGTAATTGCAGAACGGGTGTCCAAAAGCAGAACTGCAGTCACCAATTCCATGCGTCTTTTGAAGCTGGATGAGAGAGTACAGCAAATGCTGGTGGACGAAATGCTGACCACAGGACATGCCAGAGCGTTGCTTGCCATAGAAAATAAGGATGAACAGCATGCAGCGGCTGTAAAGGTCTTTGATGAAAAGTTGAACGTAAGAGAAACGGAAAAACTGGTAAAGCTTTTGTTGAATCCGGCAGAGCCAAAGCCGGAAAAAGAGAAAAATTCTGCAGAAGATTTGGTTTACGAACAACTGGAAGAAAAAATTAAAGGGATTATAGGTTCAAAGGTAGCCATTCGCAGAAAAAATCGCGACAAAGGAAAAATAGAAATCGAATATTATTCACAGGAAGAATTGGAACGCATAGTAGAACTTTTGGAAACTGTAAAGTAAAAGGAGCGGTAAAATACATATGGAGAAATTCGTAAGCAGTCTTCAGTCCTACTCCGGTATTTTGTTACTTATGCTTTTAATAGTTGTGGTTATACTATTAGTATGCGTGTTTAATTTATCATTAGGGCTTAACAGACTGAGCAGAAAATACGCTATCTTTATGAAAGGTAAAGATGCACAGTCTCTGGAAAAATTGTTTAAGAGAAAATTTGAATTAATTGAAAAACTCACAGTGAATTCAGAGATAAATGCAGAAAATATTGCAAAGCTGGAAAAAATGCAGAATATGATTCTGGACAAGTATGGAATTGTAAAATACGATGCATTTGAAGATATGGGCGGGAAGCTGAGCTTTGTATTGGCTATGTTGGATAACAATAATACCGGATTTTTATTGAATGCCATTCACAGCCGGGAAAATTGTTTCCTCTATATTAAAGAAATTGTAAACGGGGAATCTTATGTAGCACTCAGTGATGAGGAAATTCAGGCGTTAAAGAAAGCTGTAAACTTTGGTATCGAAGAAAATGAGTTCGATATATAAGTGAAAACTGAAAAGGAGATTAAAAATGTTAGATATTAGATTTTTGAGAGAAAATCCAGAAGTGGTAAAACAAAACATCAGAAATAAATTCCAGGACAGCAAACTTCCATTAGTAGATGAAGTTATGGAACTGGATAAGAGAAATCGAGAGATTAAACAGGAAGTAGAGGCATTAAGAGCAGAGAGAAACAAGATTTCCAAAATGATTGGCGGTCTGATGAAGGAAGGCAAGAGAGAAGAGGCAGAAGAGGCTAAGAAACAGGTAACTGCTAATGCAGAAACCGTAGAAAAACTGTCAGCAGAAGAAAAAGAAGTAGAAGAAAAAATCAAAACGATTATGATGACAATTCCAAATATCATTGATCCGTCTGTACCAATCGGAAAAGACGACAGTGAAAATGTGGAGGTGCAGAAATATGGCGAGCCGGTTGTGCCGGATTACGAAATTCCGTATCATGCAGATATTATGGAAAGTTTTAACGGCATCGACCTGGACAGCGCAAGAAAAGTAGCGGGAAATGGCTTTTATTATCTTATGGGAGACATTGCGAGACTTCATTCCGCAGTGATTTCTTATGCGAGAGACTTTATGATTGACCGTGGATTTACTTACTGTATTCCTCCGTACATGATTCGCAGCGATGTGGTTACAGGCGTTATGAGTTTTGCAGAAATGGACGCCATGATGTATAAAATTGAAGGGGAAGACCTGTATCTTATTGGAACCAGTGAACATTCTATGATTGGTAAATTTATCGATACCATTATTCAGGAAGAGGAACTTCCAAAAACTCTGACCAGTTATTCTCCATGTTTCCGTAAGGAAAAAGGCGCACATGGCCTGGAAGAGAGAGGTGTGTACAGAATCCACCAGTTCGAGAAACAGGAAATGATAGTGGTATGTAAACCGGAAGAAAGCCCAATGTGGTTTGATAAATTATGGCAAAATACCGTAGATTTATTCCGTTCTTTAGATGTTCCGGTAAGAACTCTGGAATGTTGTTCTGGAGATTTGGCTGATTTGAAAGTGAAATCTGTAGACGTAGAGGCATGGTCTCCAAGACAGAAAAAATATTTTGAGGTGGGAAGCTGCTCGAACCTGGGAGATGCTCAGGCCAGAAGACTGAAAATCCGTGTCAATGGCAAAGGTGAGAAATACCTGGCACATACACTGAATAATACAGTAGTTGCGCCACCGAGAATGTTAATCGCTTTCCTGGAAAATAACCTGCAGGCAGATGGCTCTGTGAGAATTCCGGAAGCATTGAGACCATATATGGGCGGTAAAGAAGTCATTACACCAAACAAATAGATGGAGGTGCAGATTGCACAGTTATTTAAAAGCAATTGGTTTTTCTGATATTACGGATAAGAAAAAGCTGGACCAGATTCTGAAAGAAGTCATTCATACTTATGACGAGAAAATTGTCGTTGAGGATGGAAAACACCATTTGTTTGCAGAATTGTCCAAAATGTTCGGCTGTGATTTTGGGATTACAGTGTGTGGGGAATACGATGAAAATAATGAATTCCAAATGGAATATTATTTTCCGTATTTTCGAGGCACAGGCATTACCCTGCGTGAGCAGGTGAGCATTGAAAAGCATGCAGGGAAAGAATCCTTTGCCGGCGCATGTGATGATATGCGGATAGGTGTTACCATTATCTTCTATCTGCAAAATGCAGGAGAGTATCTGACCCAGAGGGGAAGAGGAAATTTTGCTTCCGGGGGGATGTACAACGTGACGCTGTCCGGTCTGGCGAAGAAGGGAACCATTCTGCTTCCGGTGTGGAAACAGGAGGGACAGGAATCTCAGAGCCGGATAGATGCAGCCAACCGGGGACGCCTTATTGCAGCGGCCAAAAACGGAGACGAGGAGGCCATGGAAAGTCTTACAATAGAAGATATGGATACTTATGCCATGATTTCCGGAAGAATCGAAAATGAGGACATTTACAGCATTGTAGATACATATTTTATGCCCTATGGAATGGAATGTGATTTGTACAGTGTTATGGGGGAAATCCTGGAATGTTCCAAAATGCGTAATCAAAGGACAGAAGAAACCGTTTGGGAACTGCGGATTGCCTGTAATGATGTGGAACTGGATATTTGCATCAATGGAAATGATTTGATGGGAATTCCTGAAGTGGGAAGACGATTCAAGGGCATTGTGTGGCTGCAGGGATATGTGGAATTTGATATGATGTAGGAGAGAAAGGGAGTGCAGACAGGTGAAGTGCTGTGCTTCCTTTTTGCTATGGAATAAAAAACGGGAGCACAGCAGCACGCAGAAGGATATGTAAAACAGTAGAAAAAATTCCTTGAAAAAGGAGGGAAAGTATAGTATCATAGATTAGTAAAGGAAGACAGAAATCAATACTATGTTCTCTTAGTTAAATGGATATAACAAGTGCCTCCTAAGCACTAGTTGTGAGTTCGATTCTCGCAGGGAACGTTTTGATATACTAAAGTGGAATGGATAGCAATGAATGCTTATTCATCTCCACTTTTTTGTTTCTGGAAATTATAGAAGAGGGATTTTGGTCTATGGAAGTGATAATCCGGATGCAAATGTTCATGCGCTGTAAAGTAATAAAATAATTTAAAGAACAGACGCCCAACTATTCCGAATATTGCATTCATTGAGTTATTGAAAAATTTGCAGCATGATATTGTCATGAAGGTGATAGATAGGTAGTTGCGAAACGAGTACGTAATCTTGATTCCAATAAGGCAAAAATCTGGCATAGCCTGTCTTTCAGGAGGTGTATGTAAAAAACAGAATTTCAGGACATGAAAACAAAACAGATAGGGCTATCTGCTGATAAATGAGTATGAATCGCAGGTATTTACGCAATCAAAGGCCTTAAGCTGCGGATATATTGATGCTTGTACAGTTTGTCAGCGACCATTACAGTAATGAGCTGGGTAATTCCGGCGAGAAGCAGGTCGGCATGAAGCGTTTTCTCATTCTGCGTTTTACGCCCGGCAACACAAAAACTGTTTTTGAAATGGTTAATCGATTTCTCAACATTTACTCTGACTTTATAGGTGGAATCCCATTTATCTGTACCGCGGACTGTACCAGGATAGGCACGAAGATTCTGTTCCGGATAAATGTAAATCATTCTTCCACAGGAAGAAGTGGTACATGGATGATCACAGTGGCATATGCGTTTCGATTTCTTTGTGGCGCTGTCCCATTTCCATTTCATTTTGGGGCATACGAATTTTATGGTCGGAAGGCCGCAGCGCAAATGGGATTTGCTTCCTTCACGCTTCAATAACTTCTCGGAATCTCAATGGATGAGATTCTAACTGGAAATTGACAACTAAATATCGTACAGGAAAAGAAATTTGAGAAAAATGGACATAAATATTGGACATAGTGGGAACTATGCCTTGAAAAATTTTATGGTGTCGTTTAAGATATCATTATTAGGCGGCGAATCCTAATAATGATTTTTGAAATGCCTCGACTGATGGCATTTCCCAGGCATCAAGATGTTGGAGCATCATGATGCCGTAGAGGCGGCAGTACCACATCTTCGTAGAGCGGTGCCTGCCGTCTTCTAATTTATAGTCCTCTTTCTCACGCTTGTTGGAGCGTTCCACGGAAGTCCTTCCGTCATATTCCCTTTTCCATGCTGTACTGTCTCTTGGAGCCAGACTACTTCCAAGGACAGTATAAAGAACGTTTGCAAGGATGATAAATGGATAAAGTATAAATAAAGCATAAGATAATTCCAGGCGGGGAGAAAGAGGGCGAAAACAAAATACAGACAATGAAATAATCTGCGGATTGTTCAGAAATAGAAAGAATAGAATTTAAAGAAACGCATAAAAAATACGGAAACAGAGAAAAATATTGAAGAAATCAATGCTTTGTGGTATCGTTATAGTCATAGCATATAGTGTGGAATGATGGTTGTAAGGAGAAGAATAAAGATGAGAAGACTGATTGTTCGTTTGTCATCATTACAATTGACAAGTATTAAAAATGTAAAAAAAGGCACTATATATATGCCGAATACTGTAAACAAAATTTTATCAGCGGATAAAGCAGAAATACTGGGAATTTACGGACAAAATGGTTCGGGAAAAACAGCGGTTGTTGATGCATTGTATTTTTTACAAAAAGTAATGATAGGAGCCGATCTTGATCAGTCATTAGAAGATTACATGGACATGGATTCCGATACTGCTGAAATTTTTGCAGATTTCAATATTTTTATGGATAGTATCGTGTTTGAAATAGGATACAGATTAAGTCTTAGCAGAAAAGAAAAAGAGGTCGTTATCAGTCGGGAAACATTGAGTGCTGCAAAGAATGAAAATGGAATCAGAACAAATAAGACTGTATTTATGGATTACCAAAGAGATCAAACGAATGTTATTTTTAAACCACAGAAAAGACTAGATGAAGTTCTGGAAGAAAATAAAGAAATAAAAACAGATTTAATTGTAGCGCGTAAGATGGCAGAGAAAAGTAACTGCTCTTATATTTTTGGTGAAAGCAGTCGGGAAATATTCTGCAGAGAATATGAAAATGGATTTCAACAATTTTCAGCTATTATTTCTTCTTTGTTTGAATTTGCTTTGAAAGATTTATTTGTGATTCGCAATACGCATTCAGGAGTGATTTCCGCTAATTTCGTCTTGCCGATGGCATTTCGGATTGAAAATGATAACATGGGAGCAAAAGGGGATTTTACAGTATCTTTGACAGAACCAATTTTAGTGGACGAGGAAAGAAAAAATCTGTTAGAGACAATTGTTGAACAGATTAATATTGTGTTATACACAATCATTCCAGGACTGCAGGTAACGATTAAAAATTATGGGAAACAATCGTTGAATGATGGTGAAGAAGGATGGAAGCTGGAATTAATGTCAAAGCGAGAGGGCATGAAAGAGATTCCAATCAGAATGGAATCAGAGGGAATTATTAAAATCATTTCCATTCTGAATGCACTCATACAGGCTTTTGGAAATCCTTCAATCTGTCTTGTGATTGACGAACTTGATTCCGGAATTTTTGAATATATGTTGGGAGAACTGCTGGACATTTTCAAAAAGAGTGCAAAAGGACAGCTGATTTTTACATCACACGATCTACGTGCACTTGAAATGATTGATAAGGAAAGTATTATGTTTTCCACTACGAATCCGAATAATCGCTATATTCATATGAAGAATGTAAGAGAAAGTAACAATCTTCGCAATATGTATATCAGAAGCATTACATTAGGTGGTCAATCAGAAGAAATTTATGAAGAAACTGATAGTTTAAAAATTGCCAGAGCATTTAGAAAAGCAGGGCGGGGTGTCCGCGATGAATGAGAAAAAAGTAATTGCAGTCATTGTAGAAGGACCGAGTGACGAGGCTGCATTGGGATCCATTTTAAAAGAATATTTTTCGAGTGAAGAGATTCAGTTTGTAGTAGTTCATGGAGATATCACAACAAAGGATTATACATCAACAGATAATATACTTTCCAAGATTAACAATTTAATTGAATCAGTAAAACAAAAATACGGGTACAAGATAGAGGACTTTTTAAAAATCATACACATTGTTGATATGGATGGAGCCTTTTGCAATGATGCGATTGTAGAAAAAGATGTTGAGGGAGTCCACTATTATCTGGATTGTATAGAAACGAAATATCCGGATTATTTAATCCGGAAGCATACTCAAAAAGCAGAAATATTATCAAAATTATATTCTTCCGGGAAAATCAATGGTGTCAGCTATAGAATCTATTTTAATTCTTGTAATTTGGAGCATGTTCTTTTCAATGAATTGAAAGATTTCACAGATGATGAAAAGGCAGATATGGCGGATGATTTTGCAGAAAAGTTTGAAGGTAAGGTAGAGGATTTTATTGCATTTATTTCTCAAGAAGATTTAATTGCTCCGGGTACTTTTAAACAAACCTGGCGATTTATTGAAAAGGAAAAACATTCATTAGAAAGATTTACGAATATGCATTTGATTTTTAAGTAATCTAATGCTGCGAGTTTCTTACGAGTTTTTTGTGAGATAACTCGCAAGAAAACTCGTAAGAAAGTAATACTACCTAGATTATTTGCGGTGTTCCTATTTAGAAGGGAGAATGCTGGCATGATTTATATGATATGAAAAAAAGATAAGTAAGTTAGACTTGAACCATGGGCATATAATCCAATACATTTTTCAAATGATAGTGTGGGGGATAGTCTTTCAGTTGCATTATCTTTTAGTGGAAAAGAAGATGAAAGAATAGAGGAAGCAGTAGAAGAACTAATAGAAAGGGAGTTAGAGAAATAATGGTTACAGGATTTGAAGACCAATATGTAATTATCGGAGGTACAGCATGTGACTTAATTATGGAAAATGAAGAACTTCCGTTTCGTGCCACAAAAGATATAGATATTGTTTTGATTGTTGAATCCATAACAGAGGAATTTAGAAAGCAGTTTTGGAAATCTTTTAAAGCAAAAGCATAACTGGATTTGAAAGAACGTAAATCAAAAGGACAACCTGTTGACAGTAAAATATTAAAAAACATAAACATGATGTGTTTTGACGGGGACAGTTGATTACTGCAGATACAAGGCAAATACTCAGTAAGGAAATTTTAAAATATATAAGGCGCTTCCTTTCACACATGGAAGAGGAAGAAAATCAGGAAGTCTTAAAAACAGATGCTGAAATAGTACTCATGTTTAATAGGAAGAAACTCTACGCAACAAAATATGTAAAAAAGTGTTGTAAATTGTATTTTTCTGTTGTAGAAGCAGGAAGTTTATGGTATAGTATAAGCGCTAAAAGGCATTAATTCATAGGAAATTGCTTGAAAAATTGTAGACACTGTAATGATTGTAATTGTATGCCGACGCATGTATCGTCGGCATATTTTTATGTGAGGAAACAAATTGTGAAAAATGCCCTCCCTGGTATGTAAAATTTAGGTAAAATTTCCGGGGGGGGGTATTTGTGTATACAAATAATTATAAAGGGGGAAAAATGAAGAAAATAGACATTCACAGTCACATACTTCCCGGTTTTGATGATGGTTCTTCCAGCGAAGCAGAAAGTCTTCAGATGCTGAAAATGGCGGCAAAGCAGGGAGTGGAAGCGGTTATTGCCACACCTCATTATTCTGCAGAATACTGTCATAATAGTCCGGAAACAATTCGCCGTGCATGTGCAGAGCTGGAGGCGAGAGTCAGAGAGAAAATCAATCCTGCGTTTCGTATTTATCCAGGGCAGGAAATTATGTATACACTGGATATACTGGAAAAGCTGGAAAGGGGAGAGATTCTTACCCTGGCGGGAACTTCTTATGTATTAGTAGAATTTATGCCATGGGTACCTTATTCGGATTTGTACAGATGTGTCAGAACCCTGATGACGCAGCATTACCGTCCTGTTATCGCCCATATCGAGCGCTATGGTGCGCTTAGGGAAAAGGGAAGAGTGGAGGAGTTGACAGAAATCGGCGCTTTGATGCAGATGAACTATCGGAGAATCGGTGGAAAATGGTATGAAGAAACAACCAGATGGTGCAGGAAGATGCTGAAAGATGAGAAAATTCACTTTCTGGCAACAGACATGCACAACACAAAAGCACGGAAACCCAGCACACAGGGGGCAGAAGTGTGGATGGCAAAACATTTGGATAGTATATATATGAAAAAGCTTTGTTATAAAAATGCACTGAAGCTTATCAAACAAAATACACAGAGGAGAGAGAACGACAAATATGGAAAATATGCATGACGATGAAATGGAAATTGATTTAAGGGAAATATTTTACGCACTAAAGAAAAGAATTTTCATGATTCTGGCCGTGGGGCTGCTGTGTGGATGTTTAAGCTGTGTGTATACCAAATTTTTTATGACGCCGGTCTATACATCTACGTCAAGTATGCTGGTACTTACCAAAGAGACTACCCTGTCATCCCTTGCGGACTTACAGATGGGCAGCCAGCTTACGAAAGACTATACCGTACTGACCACAAGCAGGGAAGTACTGCAAAAGGTTATTGAGAATCAGGAACTGAACATCAGCTATAAAGCACTGAAATCCTGCATTACTTTGGATAACCCCACAGATACCCGTATTTTGAACGTGTCTGTGACTTATCCTGATGCAGAGAAGGCAAAAGCTATTGTAGATGAACTTGCCAACGTGGCTTCCTCATACATTGGAGATAAGATGGAAGTCATTCCGCCTAAGATTATCGAAGACGGTGAAATTCCTACCGTACAGACAAGCCCCAGCATGAGCAAGAATACCATGCTTGGTCTTCTGGCCGGACTGATTTTAAGCGCAGGTATTGTGGTCGTGATTACGATTATGAATGACAGCATTAAGACAGAAGACGATATTGAAAAATATCTGGGCATTTCCACCTTGGCTGTTGTACCGGACAGAAAAGATTACATTGGAAAAAAGAAAAAAAGTAAAAAGAAGAAGAGCAGCAAAGGAGGGAGAGCATAATGGAAAATAGTGTTATGATGAGGGATCCGAGAAAATCCAATTACTATTATGAGGAGTCTATAAAAACACTGCGTACCAATATTCAGTTTTCCAGCAAGCAGGTGAAAACCATTCTGCTGACAAGCTGTTATCCCAATGAAGGAAAAAGTGATGTCGCCTTTTCTCTGGCAATGGAAATGGGAAAACTGGGACAGAAGGTCCTTTTGATAGACGCAGATATCAGAAAGTCTACCTTTATAAATAAGTACCGTGTAAACGAAGCGGTAAACGGATTATCCCAGTACTTAAGCGGTCAGGTGGAATTACAGGACATTATCTACCACACAAACTTTCAGAACATGGATATGATTTTTGCAGGACCTACGGCTCCCAACCCTTCGGAGCTTCTGGGAGATGCGGACTTTGCAGAACTGCTTCGTCAGAAAAGGGATGATTATGCCTACATTTTCATTGATACACCGCCGTCAGCCAGTCTGATTGATGCCACGGTTGTGGCAAGAAACTGTGACGCCGGAATTCTGGTTATAGAGAGTGAAGCCATCAGCTACAAAGTGGCGCAGAAGGTAAAAACGCAGATAGAGCGAAGCGGCTGTCACCTTATCGGTGCGGTTCTGAATAAAGTAGACATGAAAAAGGGAAGATATTACAACTCCTACAAAGGATACTATAAGAAATAACTTGGCAAGGAGTGCAAGAAGTGTTTGATTTTAATAACAAGGAAAAGAAGTGGAACATTATTTTCATGGCGTTCTGTGTGATTCTGGTAGTTCTCCTGGCAGGAATGCTGATATGGAGTAAGAAAACAGAAGCAGCAGAAAGCAAAAGACTGCAGGCCATTGCAGCAGGAAAGAAAGAGGATACCGAAAACAAAGCAGAGGACGGACAGAAGAAGACAGAAAGTACAGAAGCGGAAAATACGGAGACAGAAGAGGCGCCCAAAGAGAACCCGGAAGGCATTGTATGCTGGGGGGATGATTTGATAAATGGAGAGCCGTCTGCAACGTATTCTTATAAGGTAATTTTGCAGCAGCTTCTGCAGGAAAAGGGATACAGCCTTCCGGTACAGGACAAAACGCTGCAGGGCGCAAGTACGTTGTCCATGATGACCATGGCAGGCGTACCGGCAGACCAGGTACAGCAGTATATTACAAAGCATCAGGAAGCAGCGGCAGGTGCAGAACTTGCCATTACCGAGACAGGAATTCGGGATTTGACGCCAGAACAGACCAACCGGACAGATTTGCAGTGTATTCCTGTGATTTGCATGGGATATTACGGAGGCTGGAATCATGATCCTGCAGAACTGGCAGAACAGCAGCAGAAAATTCTGGAGACCTTTCCCGATAAAGAGAAATTTATCATCATTGGGACAATGCCCATGGACGGCAGTGTAGATGCGGCAACTCTTGATGCTGCACTAAAAGCAAAATGGGGAGAACATTATATCAGTGCAGCAGAAGTGACAACTTCACCTTCCTCAACCTATGAAGCTCAGGCAGAAATTGCACAGGCTGTGCTTGATAAGCTGGAAGAGCTGAAATACATACAAAGAGAAGGATAAAAAATGAGCAGAACCGGAAAAAGACGGAAACGACAAGTGAAAAAGTGCCTGACAGCGCTGATTGCCGTGCTTGTTCTGGGAATTATAGGGACAGCGGGGTTTGGAATATGGCGCAAACAACACGCAGTACAGGAAGCGGAAACAGAATATGCAGCAGAGACAGGAGAGGCAAAGACAGCTACTTCAGGTTCTGTTACTTATGAAGGAAAAGAATATAAATACAATGACCATTTGAGTAACTTCCTCTTTATGGGCATTGATTCCAGAGAAAAAGTGGAAACTACCACCGGACAGGCCAATGCCGGACAAGCAGATGCCATTTTTATCATATCCTGGGATCGGGTGGAACACAAAATGAGTGTAGTGTCCATTCCCAGAGATACCATGGCAGAGATAGAAGTCTTTGACCAGAATGGAGACAGTCTGGGAACCACCACAGATCACATCAATCTGGCTTATGCATATGGAGACGGAAAAAATGAAAGCTGTGAGTTGATGAAGCAGGCAGTCTCCAAGCTCCTTTACGGTCTGCCCATACAAGGGTACTGTGCCTTGAACATGGATGGTATTCCTACCTTAATTGAAGGAATCGGCGGTGTGACGGTCACGGTTCCCAATGACAGTCTGGAGGAAAAAAATCCAGAGTGGAAAAAGGGAGCAGAGGCAGAACTCACCCCGGAGAATGCGGAAACCTTTGTCCGTTATCGAAATATTGAAAAAGACCAGAGCGCCATGGAACGTCTGGAGCGTCAGATGGCATTTTTGGAAGCATATGGAAACAAAGCCACAAAGGTTTACAGCAAAACGCCTTCTCTGGTAACAGAACTCTATGAAAAATTAAACGACTACATGGTCACCAATATTGGCACAGACCAGTATGTAAAGATTTTGCAGGATTTTGCCTCCGATGCAGACCGGGAAACCTGGAGTATTCCGGGGGAAGGCGTAAGCGGCGGCGAATTTGATGAATATCATGTCAATGACCAGGAACTTTATAAGCTGATGATACAGCATTTTTACAAAGAAGCAGAATAGGAGGGCATATGAAAAAGAAAAAAATCATTGCCTTTGTATGCCTTGGACTGGGTATTCTCTGCGGGATTGTAGGACTCTATAAATATATGGAAGAGAAAAATGCCGGCAAAGAATACGAAGACATCAAAAAAGAAGTGGTAAAAGAAGAAACACCGGATACGGAAGAAAACACAGAGCAGCAGGAAACGGAAGAAACACAGACGGAACAGCCGGCTGTAGAAATTCCCATAGATTTTGCAGCCCTGCAGCAGCAGAATCCCGATGTGTATGCCTGGATAACAGTGCCGGGGACAGCCGTAGACTATCCCATTTTACAGAGCAGCACAGATAACGGATATTATCTCAACCACACTATTGACGGAGAAGAGAAAAAAGAAGGAGCTATTTTCACTGAGAACTATAATACCAAAACCTTTGAAGACCCCAATACGGTTATCTATGGACACGATATGAAAAATGGCTCGATGTTTCAGAGTATTCACCAGTATATGGACAGAAGCTTCTTTGACGCCAACCGGGATATTACCATTTATATGACAGACAGGATACTTCATTATAAAATTTTTGCAGCATATCTGACAGACAACAAGCACCTGCTTATGACGTATAACTTCTGGGATAAAGACACCTATAAGCAGTATTTGGACGGCATTTTCTCCATGCGGGATATGAATGCCTTTATAGATACTTCCATGGAAGTGACAAATGAGGACAAAATCATTACTTTGTCCACCTGCTATGCAGGAATCTCCACTCAGAGATATCTGGTACAAGCTGTACTGGTATCTATAGAAAAATAAAAAGAAAGGAAAGGTGATACCGATGAAAAAAAGACTTTTGGGAACTCTTTTAGCTGCAGCTTTGGTCGTTACTCAGGCAGTCAGTGTATTCGCCGCAGGCAGCAAGACAACACAGGCTACTCCATCAGGAGACTCTGTAGGCAAGTATGAAATGACAGAAGGTACCAAAGAAAACTTTTCAGAAGTGACGTCTCAGGAAGTCCTGGACAAAATCCTGGCTGTTAATGAGGGAACTGCTACACTGGAAAGTATTGCAGAACAGGCAGAAGAGCTGAAAACAGAGTTACAGGGCAAAACGCTTGTAACCAAGTTTTTTGACTTAACACCTGTTGACGGCGGAGTGAAGACAGAAGACGGAAAGTACAAAGTTACTTTTAACGTACCAAATCTGACTGAATCTCTGAAAAATGTGAAAGTAGTTCACTACAGCACAGCACGCAGTGTTTGGGAAGTAATTACACCATCTGATGTAAATTACACAAACAAGCAGATTACTGCAGAGTTCACAGACCTGTCTCCTGTAGCAGTTATTGCTGAAAAAGACGGGACAGCTGCTGACTCAACAACCTCAACCTCAGGTACAGCGCCTAAGACAGGCGTAAGCTCTGACTGGGGTCTCTATGCAGGTGCATCTGTATTGCTTCTGGGAGCAGCCGTTGTTGTTTTGGGAAGAAACAGAAGAAGAGCATAAGGTAATACCTGGGAGCTGTCTGCGGGCAGCTCCTGCACTATCAATAAGGAGGGGCAGCCGTTGTATCGGGAAATTTCAAGCAGTTGGTTTAAACACTGGGATTTTATTTTGCTGGATTTGATTGTCCTGCAGGTTATTTATGTAGTTTCTATTATGTGCAGAAATGGGTTTGTGAATCCCTATGGGCAGGATATTTATCGGCAGGAAGCAATTATTTTGTGCCTTGCTGACATCTGTACTGTATTCTTTACAGAAGAATACAGCGGTATTATGAGAAGAGGATATTTTCAGGAATTTAAGGCAGCATTAAAACATGTTGTGATTGTGTATCTGATGATGATTTCCTACCTGTTTCTGATGAAAAGGGGAGAAGACTTTTCGCGAATTTCATTGGTTATCTTTGTAATTTTTGGTTTTGCAGGATTGTATCTGGAAAGACTCCTCTGGAAAATATATTTATTAAAGCATAAAAAAGTTTTTTATGCAAAAAGAGCTATTTTGATTTTGACTACAAGGGACAGGGCTGAGAGAGTAGTACAGACTGTTCTTAAAAATACATATAACGAACTGGAAGTAAGAGGTGTAATCCTTGCTGATGATGACAGCCTGGTAGGAGCGAATATAGCAGGGGTTCCCGTTGTCTGTAAAGTGACGGAAATACCAGATTATATACAGACCAGATGGGTTGACAGCATGCTTATCAATGTCAGAGAAGGGATGGTTCTTCCCAGAAATCTGGAACTGACCTGTATCACCATGGGACTTACGGTACACAGAAAGCTGGCAAGAGTAGGAGAAAATACCAGAAATCAGCAGTTGGACAGCTTTGGCGGGTATGTAGTGCTGTCTACCAATATTCGTATGGCAACTTCCAGGCAGTTGATTCTGAAGAGGCTTATGGATATCTGCGGCGCGGTAGTAGGGCTTATTTTCACGGCGATTTTGGGTATCTTTATTGCTCCCGCCATCTATATTGCTTCTCCGGGACCTGTGCTTTTCTCTCAGGTGCGTGTGGGAAGAAATGGAAGAAAGTTCAAGATTTACAAATTCCGCAGTATGTATATGGACGCGGAGAAGAGAAAAAAAGAATTGATGGAAAAGAATGAGATGAAAGGCTTTATGTTTAAGATGGATGCAGACCCCAGAATCATTGGCAGCGGACCGGATGGAACAAAGCACGGTCTGGGGTGGTTTATCCGTAAGACCTCCATTGATGAATTTCCACAGTTCTGGAATATTTTAAAAGGTGATATGAGTCTGGTAGGAACCAGACCGCCGACTGTAGACGAATGGGAGCAGTATGAACCGCACCACAGAGGAAGAATGGCAATGAAACCGGGACTTACCGGTATGTGGCAGGTGAGTGGCAGAAGTGATATCACAGACTTTGAGGAAGTTGTAAAGTTGGATATGGATTATATTCAGAAGTGGAATATAGGGATGGATATTAAGATTCTTTTGAAGACCGTAATGGTGGTGTTTAAAGGGTCTGGTTCGAAATAAGACATACGAGGGAGAATAGGAGTTTCGCTATGCAGTATAAAAAAGATGTTCAACACGTTTTTCTGGTGGGTGCAAAAAGTCTAGGAGCATATGGAGGATATGAAACGTTTATCTATAAACTGACAGAATACCATCAAAATAATAAAAATATTAAATATCATGTGGCCTGTAAAGCAAATGGTGATGGATGCATGGACGAAACAAAAGAACAGGGTGTTGTTAAAATTTCAGATAATGAATTTGAATTCCATAATGCCCATTGTTTTAAAATCCATGTGCCTCAGATTGGTGCAGCACAGGCAATTTATTATGATGTCGCAGCTTTAAATGCATGTTGCAAGTATATCAAAAACAATAGAATTGCAAATCCTATTGTTTATATTATGGCCTGCCGAATCGGGCCATTTGCAAGGTATTTTTATAAGAAAATTCACAATCTCGGTGGTAAGGTGTTCCTGAATCCAGACGGGCATGAATGGTTACGCGCAAAATGGTCGCCGATGATTCGTAAATATTGGAAGATTTCTGAACAAATGATGGTGAAATACAGTGACTTATCCATCTGCGACTCTGTTAATATTGAAAAGTATATTCATGAGAGCTATGACGGAAAAGGAATAAAGGGAAGAAGTCCAAAGACAACATTTATTGCTTATGGAGCAGACCTTACATTGAGTAAATTGACAGATAGTGATGAGAAACTTTTAAATTGGTATCAGGAAAAGGGGCTTGCTAAGAAAGACTATTATTTGGTAGTAGGAAGATTTGTGCCAGAGAATTCTTTTGAAATAATGATTCGAGAGTTCATGAAATCTAATTCAAAACGGGACTTTGCAATTATTACAAACGTAAATGAAAAATTCTTGAACGAATTAGAGCAGAAGTTGCAGTTTAAACAGGATAGACGTATAAAATTCGTTGGTACCGTTTATGACCAAGAATTGTTAAAAAAAATTCGAGAGAATGCGTATGCATATTTTCATGGACATACAGTTGGAGGGACAAATCCTTCTTTAATAGAGGCTCTTGGAAGCACAGACTTAAATCTTCTGGTAAATGTAGGATTTAATAAAGAGGTGGCTGAAGACAGTGCGTTGTATTGGAGCAGAGAGGAAGGGAATCTCGCAAATTTGATTAATAAAGCTGATAGTATGTCAGAGAATGAAATTAAGCAATTGGGGAAAAAAGCGAAAAAACGTGTTGCTGAAGAGTATACATGGGAAAGAATTTGTAAATTATATGAACAGTGTTTTTGCGAGGATAAATAGATGAAAATTTTAATGGTGAATAAATTTTTTTACATAAAAGGCGGAAGCGAGACATATTACTTTGCCTTGAAACATTTATTGGAAGCGCAGGGACATACTGTTATAGATTTTTCCATGCAGGATGAGAAAAATTTCTCCTCAAAATATAGTAAATATTTTGTTGAAAATGTAAATTATAATTCTGCGGGAGGCTTGCAAAAACAATTAAAAGCAGGATTCAATATTGTATATTCTAAGGAGGCAAAGAAAAAATTTGAGCAATTGGTAATTGCTACAAGGCCGGATATTATTCATTTACATATTTTTCAGCACCAGTTGTCACCTTCAATTTTAGATGTTATAAAAAAATATAATTTACCGACAGTGTATACCGCTCATGATTTGAAAATGTTGTGTTTAAATTATAAAATGATGCATCATGGACAAATTTGTGAAGAATGTAAAGGGCAAAAATATTACAGATGTGCAGTGAACAAGTGTGTGAAGGAATCTTTTGCAAAAAGTTGTATTAACGTAGCAGAAGGGTATATCCATAAGTGGCGGCATAGTTACGATGTAATAGATAAAATTATAACTCCAAGTGCTTTTTATAAAAAGAAATTCGAAGAATTTGGAATACCGGGTAAACGAGTTGTACATATTCCGAACTTTCTGGATACGGAAAAGCCAGAAATAAACAAAACGAATGATTGTGAAGAGTATTATTTGTACTTTGGACGTCTTTCAGAAGAAAAGGGAGTTCTAACTTTACTGAGAGCTTTTCAAGGAATAGATGCTAAGCTTTATATTGTGGGAACTGGACCGATAAAGAGTGATATTGAAGAATATATTTCAGCAGAGAGTATAACCAATATTAAAGTATTAGGGTTCATGTCTGGACAACCTTTAAAAGACATTGTTGGTAATGCAAAGGCAGTAATATTACCTTCTGAATGGTATGAAAATGGACCATATTCTGCAATCGAGGCTTTACAGATGGGAAGACCTATTATTGGAGCGAATATTGCAGGAATTCCAGAGTTAGTAGACGGAAATGGGTATTTGTTTAAAAGTGGAAGTACAGAAGATTTAAAGGAACAAATAGAAAAGATGGAAGGATTAACAGAAGCAGAATATCAAAAGTTAAAAAGTAATTCCTATAAATTGTTTTTAAATAGCTATACAAAAGAAAATCATTATAAGAAGTTGGAGAAAATCTATTTAAGTGTTTTAAATAATCATTGAAACGCTATTCCATTGTTATAATATTTGTTTAAAAGTTTGAAAATGGATTTTATTTGTGAAGTATGAAAGGAATTGTCCTATGAATGTATTGCACTTATTAGCGTCAGGAGGAGTGGGAGGTATTGAAGTTTTATGCAAGGAATACGCACAATATTCGCAACATAAAAATGTGTTTGTTTTTCTTTTGGGTAAAACACGAACGATTTGCAAGGAGATGAAAAAGAATGGAGATATAGTATACGAAATAAATAACTCTAAATTAGATATACCTGGAACATTTAAAGCACTTTCTGGGTTGTGTGAGGCACATAAAATAGATGTTATTGTTGAGCATCATTCTTCTCCTATTTTGTACATGTATATCTGGGCTTTAAAGCTGAAGTATAAATCATTGCGTTCGGTAATGTATGCACATAGTAATGCAGCATTAATCTTGCGTCTAGAAGAAAAGGGGCTCTTTTTTAGAAAAATAGTATTATCTAAGGGGTTATATCAGGCAGACCGTATTGTTGCAATTTCCAATTCTGTGAAAGAAAGCTTAGTACATTATTTTAAGATAAAAGAGGATAAGATAAGAGTAATTTATAATGGAGTTAATACTGAAAAATTTAGTTCAGATATACAGAAAAGGAAGTCTTATTCAAAAATCATTTATGTAGGAAGACTAATAGAGAAAAAGGGAGTACAGCTAACTCTTGATGAACTAAGCAATCTTTCGCCGGAAACAAAATTTTATTTTATGATTGTTGGTGATGGTGATTACCGAGAGGAATTGGAAAAATATGTGAAACGAAAGCACTTAGAGGGAAAAGTTTCATTTTGGGGTACACGGAACGATGTAGCCGAACTTTTGAAAGAATCAGATATATTTATTCATATGCCATTATTGGAAGAGGGATTTGGTATTACGATAATTGAAGCAATGGCAGCTGGATTAATTTGTATTTGTAATGACCGTGGTGCAATTCCCGAAATTATTGACAATGGTGTTAATGGATTTATTTTAGACCACAATAAGGCAGGCGCGCTATCAGAACTTTTAAACAGAATATTTTATGCCGAAAATCATAATAAATTAAATGAAATAGGAATGAATGCAGTCAATTCTGCAAAAAAGTATTCAATAGAAAACTTTTCACAAAGTCTAGACAAGTTAATTGAGAATTCTGTTTTTGAATTATGAGTTAGAGATAGCAGATATAGAAGTATTTATAGACTCTTGTGAAGAAGGGATGACGATGAAACTACATATAAATAAATATATGCTATTTATAGGAACAATAATTTTATTGAATTTAAAAGGGTTTACCCTAATTCCAAATTTGCCAGTAGATATTGCGGATATAACAATTGTTGTGGAAGCGATATTTTGGTTTTATGTATTTTTCACTTGCAAAAATAGAAATAAAAACAGATATGGATGGATGATTATATTTGTTGCTGTATTAGTTGCTAGTTCAGCGTTTATGGCAAAGCTAAGTTATGGGCAGCCATTATTTATGGGAATTAGGGCTCAGCGTGCTTGGTTAGTTTCTATGTTTATGTATTTTCCAATTAATCGTCTGGTTAAAAGTGGACGAATTACCATTAGGCAAATACTGGAAATGCTGGACACTATTAATTTCATATATATGTTTATCGTAATTATTCAGTTTATAGTGGGACCAGAACATTTATTTTTAAATGTCAGAAACAGCATTCGGTATGGAACATTAAGAATAGCTGTGGCACAGTCCTTTTTGTGCATATCCTATTTTTATAATCTAAAAAAGATATTAACTCAAAAAAAGTGTTTGAAAAGCATTTTATTTGTTGTCTGTACATTGTTTGTTATCATTTTTATTAATAAAGGAAGAACATCAACAATCATACTTGTAGTTCCAAGCTTATTAATGATTTTGTTATCAAAACTATCAAAAAAGAAACTTGCTATAGTAGGTATTTCAGTAGTAGTAGGAATTGCTTTTTTGAATTCTGCATATGGAGTTTCTTTGGTAGATTCAGTTATAGGAAAAACAGCTGTTGACCCTGGAACCTTAATTCGTGAGGTGGGTCGTGAATTTTATACAGAACAAGTGTTAAAATCACCGATAAATACTATTTTGGGATGTGGATATGCGAATATTGATTGGCCTGAAACTGTAACCGGAATAAGATATGAAGAAGGAATTACCTATGATGATAACGGGATATTTGGGTTAGTATTTTACTATGGTTTTATTATGTTGGCATGGATTCTAGTATTCATTATTTGGTTGATGCATGATTCCTATAAATATGGCAGAAAAATTTATATATTCATGCTGTTACGTTCATTCATAGGAATTATGACGCTATTTCCTGAATGCTATACAACTCATATTGGGTTTGTAATACTTTGTGTAATTATAGAATCAAGGGAAAATATAGAAGATAAAGTTATGCCCCGATTAAGGCAGAGAACATTCAATCAGGAAATAACTGAGAAATAAAAAAGGTTAAAATGAGGAGGGTATAATGCAATTTATACATAAGGACTTAAATAGACTAGCTGAAATGTTGGCAAAGTCAAATTATGATTTTTATGCCAGTGTGGTTACACCATGGCATTTAATTAATGTAGAAGCCTATATTGCAGAGATTGCCCAAAATAAAGAAGTAAATGGTGTGATTGTTCTGGGTAAACATCCGAAAAGTGGATATGTATTAAAAAAAGAAGACGTCGTGGAAATAAAGAATGCAAATATTGAAGTATTATATCAAGATGAGATAGATTTTGAGAAGAAGCAAAATAGTTCAAAAATTAAGAGAATTAAGCCAATTCACATAATTTCTCCTCTTGATTATCAATTTGAGTTGGGAAGAAGTATACAGAAAAAAGGTAGAAAGCAAGTATATCTTATTCGTACAGATGAAGGGCTAATGGAATATTACGATGACGATTTTAAAAAATTGACGAGACAGCGTGATGGACTTTCCACAAGGCCATTTATAAAAGAAGTTATGGATAAATTGATACTAAACAGTTCTATGAAAAACTGGGATAACTCACAAACTATAGATCGGTATATGATGAAAAAGGACGTCAATGGTGAGCTTAAGCCACAACAGAATGTTGTAATTTCCGTCAGAAATTATTTGCAGTATTGTGGCAAACCAATTCAATACGAAAAGGAAGCATATGCAATTTTCCTATCGTTTGTCTGGGAAGAAGATAAAATGTGGAATATGTCGGAGTACGAAAATATGTTGAAAATGCTCCAAAGAGTTCTTCAAGATAAAGGAATAAAATTGTATGTTAAAACACATCCGAGAGAAAAATTACTGGAAAAATACGATAAATGGGGCATTCCTATTTTTTCATCAGAAAAGTTGGCATTAGAAACATTGCTTACTAATTTAGAGGTTAAACCAGTAGCAATGTTTGGATTAGATTCCACTGCATTGATTAATGCTTCTATGCTTGGCGGATGTCCATCTGTTTCACTTAAAAAGATGGTTACTAAAGATTATACATCTGAGATAATGTGGGTTGGACTTGAAACATTTGAAAAGTATTTTAAAGGATATGTGAAGTTTGTAGATTCGGAACAAGAAATCTATGAGATTTTAGATACTGTTAAATAGAGAAATAGATGAACATGAATAGAGAGAGTTGTATGAACGATAAAAAAGTCAGTATAATTATTCCTGTTTATAATATTGAAAAATATTTATCAAAATGTGTGGATTCTTTAATTGCACAGGAGTATCCCAATTATGAAATCATTTTACTAGATGATGGCTCATCGGATAAAAGTGGTGAGATTATGGAGTTTTATGCATCAAAATATCCATATATACGTGCGTTGCATCATACGAATCATGGAGTATCATATACGCGTAATAGAGGAATCCGTGAGGTAAGTGGGGAATATATAGCGTTTATCGATGGGGATGATTGGGTGGATAAGCACTATTTGTCTCGGATGATAGAATATCTTGAAGAAAACAATTTAGATTTTGTGACCTGCAATTATTCTTTTTATGATGATAGGACGGGCAATAGTAATAAATGGATGATGTATGAGGAATCGAGTTGTGTTGATAAAATATGTGCAGCAGAGATGTTGTTAACCACATCTTGTGTTCCGTGGAATAAAATATATAAAAAATCCGTAATAAAGGATTGCAAGTTTCCAGAAGATATTGCAATAGGGGAAGATACCATATTCTTAATGGAGTTGTTGGGTAACTGTGATAGAATAGGCTTTTTGAATGAATCCTTGTTATTTTATCGCCAACGAGAAGGAAGCGCAATGCATAGTGGATTACAACCTAAGATTTGGGATAATGTAAAAAGCGGAAATATTGTTTATGATATTGTAATGTCATATAGCAGTTCATTAAGAGATGCAGCAGAATATCGTTTTTCTGAGAATATGGCGAATATATTATGGAAGATAATTTATAGCAAAAATATAAAAGAAATAGAGATAAAATATCATGAAGAGCTTAAATCTTTAAAGGAATCCATGCGTGGAAGATATAGATTTGGGAGCAAAAACAAATATATTTTATCTCAAAAACGTATGTATCTAAATATAGCATATATTTCCCCTTTTTTATTATTGAATATGTTTAGGATAGCAAATTTTATTAAGCGTAGATGAGAATATTTTGTAGATTGCAAATCAAGAGGTGACAGTAACGTGTTTGGAATTAAAAGTCGTTTATTAAGAAACAGTAAATCCTTTGGCGGTGAGAAATCTCCAAATAGAAAAATAATTTTAGAATACTGGAAAAGTAAAGTAAATATTGGAGATGCGTTGGCTCCGGTTATATATGAGTATATGCTGAAAAAAAATGGATTGTCTAAAGATGTGTCGATTCCCAAAAGGATTCATTTGATGACAGTCGGATCTTTAATTGGTCTAATGCCATTTGATGCTGTTATATGGGGGACAGGAATTCATAGAGTGAATATTGCAAAAAATTTAATCAACAATCGCAAAAAAATATCATATGATATACGAGCAATACGTGGCCCTGTTACAAAATTTGTAATGGATATTGCCGGATATCAGTGTCCAGATGTATTTGGTGATCCGGCTGTTTTGATGAAGCTGATTTATCAACCTGAAAATGTGAAGAAGGAATATGATGTTTCAGTAATCTATCATCTTTTTCATAAGAATTCCGAAAAGAAGGAGGGTATTCATTACATAGACACACAAACGGATGATTATAAATTTTTTATTAATGAAATTATTAAATCAAAGCTAATAATCTCTTCTTCATTACATGGTATTATTCTTGCTGAAACATATGGGATTCCAGCAATATTTTTGAGTGAAGGAATGGAAGAAGAGATAATTAAGTATTTTGATTGGTATTATTCAACTGGTCGATGCAATATTAAAATGGCATTATCATTAGAAGAAGCATTGAGTATGGAACCTATGGAAATTCCTGATTTGGAAGCAATGCGAAAGAGTTTAATAGATTCATTTCCAGCAGATTTATGGGATAAAACCATTTAAAAGCTATTTGGTAGTGATTACAAGGTGGTAGTAAAAACTATTGCGTGATTTTGGAGGAATAAACGTATGGCAATTACTTTAATAACTTTGAATTATAAGGATGTTGAAGGCTGCAAAAAAATATGTGAACAAGCACAGGGAATAGACATTATTGATAATATTATTATAGTAGACAACATGTCAAATGACGGGTCATATGAGAAACTTTGTGATTTAAAAAATAATAAAATTAGAGTTGTCCAGAGCAAAAAAAATGGTGGTTATTCGTATGGATATAATTATGGCTTGAAAATCGCAAAAGAATTGAGTACAGAATATGTTTTTATATGTAACAGTGATGTCCTGTTTGATAAAGTACTTATAAAAAAGTGTATAGAATTTTTACAAAAGAATGATAAATGCGGGGCGGTTTCGGCACGGCAATTTGGCATTTTAGGAGAAGAGTGTGTGAGTGCATGGAAATTTCCTAAATATATTGAAGATTTAAAATTTTGTTCTTGGATTTATAAAAAATATTTTTTTCAAAGCAATAATACTTATAAAATGATTGGAAAATATCAAAAAGTTGATGCTGTTTCGGGGTGTTTTACATGTTTTAGGATGAGTGCATTAATTGAAGCAGGTATGTATGATGAAAAAGTATTTTTATACAATGAAGAAAATATTATAAGTAAGCGGTTACAAAAAATAGGATTTGATACATATAGATTGAATGATTGCTCCTATATTCACAATCATAAAAGAAAGCGCGGAGTTCCAGATGCTAATTATAAAAAGATTTTACAAGTTGCAAGAAGCGGCTATTATTATCATACACAGTATAACAATATAAGTATGATTAAAAAATCTATATTTTGGATTTATATGCATATAGGTGTCTTTGAAACATATATGGTTAATCTAGTTAAGTTGGTGTTATGCAAGTGATAAACATACTGATAGTGGAGAGAAAATTAACATGAGAATAGAGCGTACGAAGAATGCTGTTAGAAATATGATTTTTGGTTCTATACTAAAAGCATATCAAATACTTTTGCCCTTTATAATGCGTACGGCCATGATTTATTTTATGGGTGTACAGTATCTTGGATTGAATAGTTTATTTACATCTATACTACAGGTATTAAATCTTGCAGAATTAGGTGTTGGTAGTGCAATGGTTTTTAGTATGTATAAGCCGATTGCAGAGGATGATTCAACCACGATATGTGCTTTGATGAAATTGTATAAGACATATTATCGTATTATAGGACTGATTATAGCAGTAGTGGGTATTATATGTTTGCCATTTATACCGTATTTGATAAAAAGTGATATTCCAAAAGGGATGAATATATATGTGCTATATTTGTTGAATTTATCAGCTACGGTACTTTCTTATTGGCTCTTTGCATATAAGAATTCATTATTGCAAGCCCATCAAAGAGTAGACATTATGAGCAAAGTAACTTTCATGACAAATACAATTCAGTATTTGTTGCAGTTTTTTGTGCTCGTGATTATAAAAAATTATTATGCGTATTTGATTGTGTCACTATTTATGCAAGCGGTAACTAATATTATTACAGCTGTTGTAGTTTCTAAGAAATATCCTAATTACAAGGCTAAAGGTAAATTATCAAAAGATTATATTATAAAAATTAATCAGCGTATTAGAGATTTATTTACTTCTAAGCTTGGTGCGGTGGTATTGAATTCTTCAGATTCTATAGTCATTTCAGCCTTTTTAGGTCTTACAACCTTAGCAATATATCAAAATTATTATTTTATCTTAACATCTATAATTGGATTTGTAACCATTATTTTTAATGCCTGTACTGCTGGAATAGGAAATAGTTTGATTGTAGAAACAAAGGAAAAAAATTATTATGACTTAAAGAAATTTACCTTTATTATTTCGTGGATTGCAGGATTTTGTTCGATTTGTTTCTTATGTTTGTTTCAACCATTTATGGATATATGGGTTGGAAAATCTATGAAATTAGAATTTGGTGTTGTTATTTGGCTTTGTATATATTATTTTTTGTACGAAATTAATCAGCTTTTGAATACCTATAAAGATGCAGCAGGTATGTGGCATGAAGATCGTTGGAGGCCATTAATTACCGCACTTGCAAATTTAGGAATGAATGTTATTCTGGTTAAATTCTGGGGTATATATGGAGTCATTTTATCAACAGTATTGTCGATGATTTTAATTGGGACACCATGGTTGTTACATAATATTTTTACAGTGATTTTTGATGAAAATAAATTATTGGATTATTTAAGGCAGATATTTCGTTATGTGGTTGTAACACTGTTTGGGGCAATAATAACATATCTGATATGTCTCGTCATTGTAGGAAACAAGTGGTTTGTGATATTGGGACGTATGATTATATGTTGCATAGTCCCCAATGTTATTTATCTTTTTATTTATCGGAATAATGGAGAGTTTAAGGATAGTATTATACTGTTAAACAAGATTACAAAAGGGAAAATATTGCCATTGGCGACCTATTTGAAAAAATTAAAATAGGAATATTTAAGTGAATCTTTAAAATTAATATATAAAAGATGAGGAGGATAATTTTATGAAAACAATTGCATTACTTACAGGGAGAGGAAATAATACGCTACAAGACAAAAATATTTTGGATGTTTTAGGTCATCCTGTTTTATACTATCCAGCACATGCAGCACGAAAATGCTCCCTTATTGATGACTGGTATTGTAGCAGCGATGATGAGAAAATTTTAAGTGCAGCAGAAAAAGAAGGTTATAAAAGAATTGTGCGTCCGGTTGAATTGGCTTCACCATCAGCACAGCATATAGATTGTATTATGCATGCATTAAATGTTATAGAAGAAAATGATGAAAATCCAGATATTCTTGTTGTGTTGTTAGCTAATAATGTAACAATTAAAACAGAGTGGATAACAGATTGTGTTGAAATAATGAAGAAAGATAATTCTGTTACAGCAGTGGTTCCAGTATATGAAGATAATGATCATCATCCATTAAGAGCAAAAACTATAAATAACGATGGGACTTTGGAAATGTATGAAAAAAATTCTTCTGGAAAGGTGTCAACAAACAGACAAGATTTACCGTCCTGTTTATTTTTATCACATAACTTCTGGGTGCTGAGAGTAGACTATTTAAAATCTGGTAAAGAAGGACAACAGCCATGGGGATTCATGGGAGATAAAATCGTGCCATATGAAATTGATGAGTCTATAGATATACATAAAGATGTTGACTTATTAATTGCAAAGAATTGGATTGAGAATAACTATAATGATTAGTAGAGATATTTTGTTTTAGATATGGAGATACAATGAATTTTGCCAAGGGTGGAGGAGTAAGAGATATTTATGCACCCTTGGAATTGATTAATTGTAACTGCCAAATAGCGAGTACCTTTTCAAAATCATCATATGTGAGATAATAGGCTCATCATTATAAAGTCCAAAAAGTTTAGTACTCAACTTTTTAGACTTAGATACAGGAGGTGAGTCATGAAATTGAATATTCCGGATAAGTTTCCATCAGCTGTCCGGCGATATGGAAATCACTTCTTAGATTCACTTTTGTGCATATTGAATCATAATTTCTACAAGAATATTCGTAAAGGCTGCTACACACCGTAGATGCGGCAAGGCCTTGACTTGACAAATATTCCCATAGAAATGGAACCGTAATCAAGCACAAAAAAGGCGATTTCCGAGTACCAGAACTCTGATTTCCAAATTTCCGGATTCGTGATTTCGAGCCGCAAGAATATTCAGTGTTGGATTCCCATGATAAATGGTTTGGTGTCACCTATAAGGAAGACAAGGAATATGTACAGCAGTCTTTTGCGAAGCTGACGAAAGATGGTGTATACAAAGAAAATCTGTTTGAAGATTTAAAAGCGTAAAATAGAATGATTTCGGCTTTGCTCTGGTTATGGATAAGGATTATAATATTTTATCTACGGTTGGAATGATGCGCCTCTCAATTATTCCGAAAACATATCGAAAATTATGATTTTACGGATAGGAAGAAAGTGAACAGTAAGTGCGGAATTATCATTAAGGAAAGAAGAATTATGTTAGAAATTATAAAAAGTATTATTACAAACGTACTCACCGCACTCTATCAGCCTTTCGGTTTTGCTCTGCTTCTGGCCGTACTATTCATGTTTCTGTGTATGTCGGCTCGCGAGCATGGCTGGAAAGCTATTTGCAGAAAGTGGTGGGACAATTTTAAGTCGGACAAGGTTTTCCGGCGCATGTTTTTTCTCGCTTTTTATTCGGCCATGATACTGTTCCGGACGTTACTGAACCGGAATATGTGGGCGAATCCCTTATCCAATGTAATGGGAAGCTGGGGGTTGTACAATGAAAAGGGAGAATTGACCACCGAGGCCATTGAAAATCTGGCTTTGTTTATTCCCTTTGCGGTGCTGCTTCTGTGGGCGCTGCAGGAGAAATACTGGAAAGAAAATTTAAAGTTCGGACAGATTCTCTGGAGAGCAGTGAAGACGGTGTTTTTATTCTCCCTGTGTATAGAATTTGCCCAGTTGTTTTTCCGGCTGGGAACGTTTCAGATATCGGATTTGGTTTACAACACCCTGGGCGGAGCCATTGGCGGTATTCTTTATTTTGCAGGGTGTAAAATAAAGGGGCAAGGGAAATCGAAATAATGCCAACATGAAAAGCTGGCGTTACTTATTTCTGGGGAGCCCATTATAAGGAAAGTGGTTCTGTGCTGCCGGAATATACGGATGGTAAGCAGAAACTGAATTTTTTAGAACCAGATATAGTCTATTCCATAAAATCATGCTATAATCTCTTCATAGGATTCCCCTGTAGAGCAGGAGGAAACATGAAGAAACGAAAAACATTACAGGACCTGACAATCAAGGATAACTTTCTTTTTGGTGCAGTCATGAGCGTGGAGAAAAACTGTAAGGGATTTCTGGAGATGGTGCTTGGATTTTCCATTGCTCATGTGGTTGTGAGCAGGGAGAAGAGCATCGTCTACCATCCCGAATACAAAGGCGTCCGCCTGGACATCTATGCGGAGGATGAGAACCATACCCATTACAACGTGGAAATGCAGATGAGAAAGAAGAAAGCCCTGGGAAAACGAAGCCGGTACTACCACAGCCAGATGGTGATGGAAGCACTGGCAAGCGGAGAAGAGTATGAAACCCTGCCGGATACCTTTGTAATCTTTGTCTGCGATTTCGATCCCTTTGGAGAGCGGCTGTACTGCTATACCTTTGGAAATGAATGTAAGGAGAATAAAAAGGTGAAGCTGGATGACGGGAGTTATACGATTTTTCTGAGTACCAAAGGGGAAAATGAGGAAAAAGTGCCGCCGGAGCTTGTCAGGTTTCTGAAGTTTGTGACGGCTGATTTGGAAGAGAGCGAAGGGGATTTTCAGGATGGACTGGTGAAACAGTTCTAGGAGACTATTCGCAACATCAAGACAGACCGTAAGATGGGAGAGCGTTATATGATTTTTGAAGAAATGCTGCGAGAGGAAAAACTTGAAGGTCGACTGGAAGCAACCAAAGAAAACATTTTGGAACTTCTGGAAGATTTGGGAGAAATCCCGGACGGACTGCGGGATAAAATCGCAGGGCTGGAGGAACTGGAAGACTTGAAGGTTTTGCATAAAATAGCTGCCAGCGCACATTCCTTATATGCGTTTGAGGAGGAAGCAGAGAAGTATCTGCAATCCAAAGCAGAAAAAGAATAAAATCGGTGGTGGTTCTATACCGCCGGAACATATCTGTCTCAATGCTGTCGGAAGCATTGGGGTCTATGAGGACTCTTAAAATAAGAGTGTCTTACTGATTCAGAAAAGATTCAATAAATTGACAGGGGAATTCTATATCCAATACAAGAATGATAAAAAAAAGGTGCAAGGGAAATCGAAAGTAAGTGCAAAATAGTTTGACGGATTGCTTTGTAGAGTTTGATTATTCTGGGGTAATCCGTTATAATAAAGGAAAACATCCGTGGATTTTTGACATTCCAGGGAAAATACCATCAGAAGACGTAATTTAAAGTACATGAGATGACACTATACCAGTTACTATTAGAAGAGGCTTAAACTTAAAAATGAGCGAGGTGTTCATGTGCAGAAAACAAAACAGAATGTAATGAATGAAAACGAAAAAGATTTACAAAGGATAAAAGAACTTCGTCTGATGGATGATGACTTCTTTTCAGAAGCTCTGGATGGAAAGATTGAAGCAGTCGAATATATCTTGAATACTGTTTTAGAACGGGATGATATAAAAGTGAAATCCACAAAGGCACAGGTAGAATATAAAAGTGCAACAAAGCGTTCCATAATCTTGGATATCCAGGCAGAGGACACGGATGGAAAACTCATGGATATAGAAATCCAGCGTTCAGATCGGGGAACAGGAGTGAAAAGGGCAAGATTTCATAGTAGCATGATTGACCGTTCGCTGCTCTGCAAAGGAGATGAGTTCGAAGATTTAGTTGATACATATGTAATTTTTATTACTGAAAATGATAAATTCGGCATGGGGATTCCACTTTATCATGTTGAAAGAAGAATTACAGAGATGGAGTATGCATTATTTGCTGATGGAGCACATATCATATACGTGAATGGTGAATATAGAAATATGGAACATCCTGTTGGGTGTTTGATGTATGACTTCCACTGCAAAGATGCAAAAGACATTTTGAATCCACTACTTGCAGAAGAAGTCAGATACTTAAAGGAAACAGAAGGAGGTCGAAGCCAGATGTGTAAACTTTTAGAAGAGATGAGAAATGAAGCTGCAGCAGAAGGAAATTATGAAAAAGCAGTAAGTACTGCTTTGAAAATGCTGGCAAGAGGACGTGATTCTATGGAAGAAATTGCGGAGCTGACGGGTTTGTCATTGGAAGAAGTTCAGGACTTGGCAGATAAATAAACAGTATGCGAGGAATGGTTTCTCTGATAATGTGTAGAGCATAATCGGGGAAATCTGGCAAAATCAGAAGGGCTTTCATCATACTTTTATTTTAGTATTCAGGGTTTATGTGTGCGGTTATATTCTTTTAGAAAATCTTCCTGAGCTGAATCAGATACCTGCCTGTCCCGGGGAGTTGGTTTGCAGAGGAGAGAAAGTATTCGGAACAGAAAGGATATACCAACAATGAATAAAACGGGAATTAAAAAATTCATGGGAACCTCCTTGGAAATCATAGTAAAAAGATGGATTGTCTAATAGAAAGAATATGCAGAAAAAAGGAAAATATGCATGAAAATAGAAAATGGGGGATTCGTAACGCAAGATGAGAAAGGAGATTGCCATCATGAACGAATTTGACAGATTGAAGCAAATAATAGCCCGTCTGCGTGGGGAAGATGGCTGCCCCTGGGACAGGGAGCAGACTCATGTGAGTTTAAAGCCGGCTTGTATGGAAGAAGCAGCGGAGGTTGTCTGTGGGATTAATATTCTGGAGGACACGGGCAATGGCGATAATTTGAAAGAGGAGTTGGGAGATTTGCTTCTGCAGGTGGTTCTCCATGCGCAGATTGCAGAGGAGGAAGGGCTTTTTACTCTGGAAGATGTGTGCCGCGGTATCAGTGAGAAGATGGTGCGCAGACATCCTCATGTATTTGGGCGGGAGACAGTGAACCAATCCGGTGAAGTGGTGACCCGGTGGAATGATATTAAGAAGGCGGAGAAGGCAGGAAAAGAATGGACAGACGATTATTTGCCGGAGGCTTTTGAAGAGGCAAAGGCATTGATTGACGCAGCAAAGAGGCGGAAGGGATTTGAATAATTTATGAGGAGTCCTTTTAAGCGCATCCGTAGTCTTAAAAGGACTGCCTCATGGATATTTTTAGCCGGATTTACGGCAAAATTTCCAGCCAGTATCCATCCGGGTCAGAAATGAAATAGATACCCATATCCGGATTCTCAAAGCAGATACAGCCCATTTCTTCGTGAAGCTTGTGTGCAGCTTCAAAGTCGTCGGCACGGAAAGCCAGGTGGAATTCGCAGTCACCCAGGTTATAAGCTCTGTCAAAATCTCTCAGCCAGGTCAGTTCCAGTTCAAAATCTGTGGTTTCATTTCCAAGATAGACAATGATAAAAGAACCGTCTGCAGCATTTTTGCGGCGTTTTTCGGTGAGTCCCAAAGCCTTTTCATAAAAAGCCATAGATTTTTCCAGGTCTCTTACATTGTAGTTTTCGTGAATCATTTGAAATTTCATAATAGGTATCCTCCTTAAAATATAATTGAGAGTGGGAAGGGTTACAGGGAAAATTCCTGTCCTTCCTGCTCTATGTTTACAACTGTTTTCTGATATTTGCTGCCCTCTGGAGAAGACAGAAATCCGGAAATAACGGAATAGTCTTTCCAGAAATGCATGGGAAATGCATATTTTACATGAGCATGCTCAAGGATATGAAGAAATCCTTTGCTGTACCACTCTTCCTGCCGGGGGTCCAGGGGAAGAAAAGCAGCCCATATGTCCAGATTTTCCAGGGGCTTTGTATAGTGCAGGAAGTTGGCAGTCATGTTGCTGTTATACTGCTTGGTTTCCCCCTGCCATACCCACCAGTTTAAATCTCCTGCATGATAAAGATATTTTCTGCGGTAATAAATTAGAAAAGCGACACCGCAGTCTGTGGATTTCAGTGTTTCTACGGTAAAATGTTCATTCCCGTCCTCCAGAGTAAAATCCAGTTTTTCTTCCGGTTTCATAAAACAGAGGTTTTCCGGAGAGATGCCTGCAGGCAGGTGTTTCCTGGTGTCATGAGAGAGAATGTAATGTACTTTTTCATGACGGATAGAGAAGATTTCCGGGTTAAAATGGTCACTGTGCCAGTGAGAAACAAAGATAAAAAGCGGTTTCTCCTGAGACAGCGGAGGAATCTTTCCCTCATAATAATCAAAAAGGAACAGACAGTTTTTTGTTTCAATCAGAAAACCGCTGTGGCTGATATAGGTTACCTTCATTGGTTTTTCCTTTCTCTTTGTTTACGAAGTTTTCTGCGTTTGCGTCTCCGGATAGAGCGTTTTATCTTTATAACCAAGGTTACGATATAGAAGATAAAGGCAGCAGCTAACAGAAACAGTGCAGGATATTTCCAGCTGGGGAGCTGGTGGAATTTACCTCCGATTTCACCCCAAAAGCCGTTCAGAGAATCTTCTTTTCCCTGGGAGGCAGTGGTCTGGGAATCTTCGGCACTGGTGGATTGCTGGGACTGGCGTTCCTGAAGCTGAAAGGTCTCCGCAGCCTGCAGGAGTTCCGGGGAGGCTTCCTGGGTGGAACTGCCCAGAGCGGTTTTTCCATAATAGTAATCCATTTTCAGGGAATTCTCTTCCAGGCTGACCTCATAGGTCAGGGATTCTTTGACGTCAGTGGGAACATCTATGGCAGAGTTTTCTACCACAGCATCCAAAAGTCCGTTTTCTTTCAGATAAGCGCCAAGGGTATTCTCTTTTGCAGGCGCCAGGGCTTCGTTGTCTGGTGTGAGTTTGCGGAAATTGGTAAAGCCGTAGTCAAAAATTGCTTTGGTATCATCGTAGTGGGACACATTATCCGCCAAAACCACACATACTAAGGTTGTGCCGTTTCTTTCTGCATAGGTGACCAGTGTATTGCCTGCTTTAACGGTGTATCCGGTTTTGCCGCCCAGACAGCCCTCATAGTGCTGGGCGCCGTCCAGTACCATTTTGTGGTGGTTATTCAGCCACCGTTCTTCATTGGTAATATTGGTTTTCGGCACAATGTAATAGGGTGTTTTGATGATTTCCCGGAAGGTTTCGTTCTGGAAAGCTGCCTGGGCAATCAGAGCCAAATCCCTGGCCGTGGTGTAGTGGTTTTCATCGTACAGTCCGTTTGCATTGACGAAATGTGTATTTTTACAGCCAAGTTCTTTGGCGCGCTGATTCATTTCGTCCACAAATTTGGGAACTGTGCCGCCGATATACTCCGCAACCCCGGAAGAAACTTCGTTGGCGGAAGCCAGAAGAATGGCATAGGCACAGTCTTTCATAGTCAGGGTTTCGCCGGGTTTGATACCGATATGGGTACTTCCCGGTTCGATGTTGTTTACCTCATCCGTAAAGGTTATCTGGGTGTCAAAAGGCACTTTTTCCAGCGCAAGCATGGCTGTCATAATCTTTGTAGTGCTGGCAGGGGCGCGCTTTTCGTCGATCCCTTTGGCATAAAGGATTTCCCCGGAATCCACATCCATTAAAATAGCTGTTTCTGCCACAACCTTTGGACCTTCAGGCCAGCCGGAAATTTTGTTGGACTGAATTTCCCAGTTATAGCTTTCCGGTACCTCCGGCGTGTCTGTCTGCTGATTGGCTGTGTCCTCAGGATTTTGGGAGGTGTTTTGGGCCGGAGCAGAGGCTGAAGAATCAGCTGCGGCAGCCATTGCGTCAACTCTGCCGGTATGGATACAAAGGCTTACAGCCATGCAGAGAATACCGGGCAGAAGAAGTCTTTTCTTTTTCATAGGAATCTCCATTCTGCCGCCGGAAAATCAACAGATCGTTCCGGGCGGCATAAAATTTACTCAAACTAATGTACATTATAAGCGGTTTGGAGAATTATATCAATAAAATTAGGCAGAGACAGCGGAGAAAATGTTTTAGTTGTTGCAAAAATTATGCAAGATAAACATTGTCAAAGTGGGCAACAACCGCTATACTGTAAGTATAAAACACACAGGAACAAACAGAAAAGGCAGAATGATTTTATCATTTTGCCTTTTTACGAATGTGCTCTGCGGGAAATAGAAAAGCACTGGTTATAACAAATAAAATAGGGGATGCACAAGGAGGAACGAATGAAAAGTTTATTGATTTTAGGAGCCGGAGGATTCGGTCATATGATTCAGGAAATGGCAGGAATCCTGGGCTATGAGAAAGCTGTATTTTTAGATGACGCAGTGAAGGGAGCAGATGTAGTAGGAAAGTGCTGCGATTACAGGGCTTTTGTGAAAAACTATGATACGGCAGTGGCGGCTCTTGGCGACAACGGGATGCGCCTGTACTGGACAGAAAAACTCATGGAAGCGGGTTATCACGTTCCGCCTATGATTCATCCGTCAGCAGTGGTAAGCCCAAGCGCAGTGATTGGAAATGGAACATTTGTTATGCAGGGGGCAGTGGTGAATACACATACCGTTGTAGAACACGGTGTGCTGATTAACAGCGGCGCAGTGGTTGACCACGATTCCTATGTGGGCTGCGGCGCGCATATTGGGCTGAACAGTGTGGTAAAGGCCAATTGTAAGATTGATTCCAAGAGGAAAGTGGAAGCAGGGGAAGTGGTATTTTCTACCAGAAGAAAGATTGACGGCGTGAGCAGCCGTGATTTGGAAGACGCGCTGTATGCTTTTGGATTTGGTCTGCAGTGCAGCTATGTGAAACCTTTCGGAGAAGGGCATATCAATGAAACATATGCGGTTTATATGCCTACAGAGGATGGAGACGAATTTGCCTATATTCTGCAGAGGGTAAACAATAATGTATTTAAAGACCCGGCGGGAGTTATGGAGAATATTTTTGGTGTGACAGAGTATCTGAGAAATGTTATCCGGGAAGAGGGCGGAGATCCGGACAGAGAAACGTTGTCCTGCATTAAGACAAAGACGGGTTGTACGTATTTTGAAGACAGTGAGGGGCAGCCCTGGAGATGTTATAATTACATACCGAACTCCGTGTGTTATCAGCTGGTGGAGGAGCCGGAGCAGTTTTATCAGTCGGGTAACAGCTTCGGGCATTTCCTGAAACAGTTGGGCAATTATCCGGCTTCCAGCTTAAAAGAAACCATTCCGGATTTCCACAATACGGTAAAACGGTTTGGAAATTTCCAGAGAGCCCTGCACAGAGACATTAAAAACAGAGCCGTTACCTGCCGGGGGGAAATTTCTTTTGTATTGGAAAGAGAGCAGGACTGCGGCGTACTGGTACAGCAGCAGGAGGAGGGGATTCTGCCCCTTCGCGTCACCCACAATGACACGAAGCTGAACAATATTCTCTTTGACGCAGATACGGGAAAAGGGCTGTGCATTATTGACCTGGATACGATTATGCCGGGGCTGGCTGCCAATGATTTTGGAGATTCTATCCGCTTCGGAGCAGCCACAGCAGAGGAAGATGAGCAGAATCTGGATTTGGTACATTTTGATATTTCTTTGTATGAACTGTATGTAAAGGGGTATCTGGAGGCAACGAAAGATGTGCTGACTCCCGAAGAGGTGGAAAGTCTTCCATGGGGCGCCCGCCTGATGACGCTGGAATGCGGCATGCGTTTTCTGACGGATTATCTGGAGGGAGATACTTATTTTAAGACTGCTTATCCCGAGCACAATCTGGTGCGTGCCCGGACCCAGTTCCGTCTGGTGGACGAGATGGAGCAGCAGTTTGACCGGATGAAAGAAATCGTGAAGAAATATTGTCAGAATTGAAGAAGGTATAGTGAAAGGGACGAGGAGTAAAATGAAAGCTGCAGCAGATGAGATGGAGTATTCTTCAGAGTTGTTATATGATGCATTGATAGAGAGTACCGATGATTTTATTTATATGTGCAATCCTAAAACAGGGATGTTTCGATATCCGTAGCTTTGGTGGATATGTTTGGCCTTCCCGGCGAAGTAGTGAAGCATCCCCTTACCTACTGGAAGGCCATTGTGCATCCGGAAGACTGGGAACGTTTTTATCAATCCAATATGGAAGTTGTTTCCGGAAAGGTAGATTGCCACTCTGTAGAATTCCGTGCAAAGAAGCGCAGCGGAGAATATGTCTGGATAAAATGCAGGGGACAGATGATATACGATAAAGAAGGGAACCAGGAACTTTTTGCAGGAATTATGTGTCTGATGGGAAAGCAGAATAAGGTGGACCCTCTGACACAGCTTTTGAACTATACAGAGTTTTACAAGGCGCTTGAGAAGAGTCTGAAGGACGAGATGGTGGAACATCTGGCTGTGATGGTAATTGACATAGATGAATTTCGTCAGGTTAATGAGCTGTACAGTCGTTCCTTCGGAGACAAGGTACTGAAGCGGATGGGACAGACCATACAGGCGCTGCTTCCTGCCAACGCGTCTCTTTACAGAATCGAAAAGGACAAGATGGGGATTCTTATGGATAATGCAGTGGGACACGACGTATAGAGCACCTTTATCGTACGCTCCAGGAATATCTGATGAAGATATGGGAATGGAATGCCCAGAGACTGAATATAGAGATATCGGCAGGATGTGCAATGTATCCGGAAGATGGAAAGTATGTGGATGAAGCTGTACCGCTATGCGGATTATGCGCTGCAGCATGCCAAGGTACAGGGATACAGGGGATTTTATCTGAACTATCAGCCTCAGGTGAATCTCATTACGGGAGACATCAAGGGTGTGGAAGTACTGATGCGCTGGAAGGACGAAGACGGCAGCGTCGTTTCTCCGGCAGAATTTATTCCTCTTATGGAGGGACACAGAATGATTTACCGGGCCGGACTCTGGATGCTGCATAAAGCATTCAGAGACAGCAGGGAATGGCTGGAAAAGAAACCGGACTTTACCGTCAGTGTGAATATTTCTGTACTGCAGTTTCTGGAAGACCATTTTCTGGAGGATTTATACAGAATCATTGAGGAAGAAGCGTTTAGCTGCGAAAATCTTATTGTAGAGCTGACAGAAAGCTATGCGGTTAAGAACATGGAAATTTTCAGGGAAAAGTTCAATGATATGCGCAGCAGAAATATACGCACTGCTTTAGATGATTTTGGAACCGGATATTCCAGTCTCAGCTATCTGAAGAGTATAGAAATTGACGAGGTGAAGATAGACCGTTGTTTTGTGAGGCAGATTCAGAACAGCGCCTATAACTACCAGTTGCTTCGGAATGTGATAGAATTGGCCCATAGTGTCCATATCCGGGTATGCTGTGAAGGTGTGGAGAAAGAGGAAGAATTGTTCAGTCTTATGGAACTTCATCCGGATGTGATACAGGGATATCTTTTTGCCGAGCCTTATGAAAAGGAGAAATTTGAGGCTTTGTACATGAAGCCGGAAGTGGAGGAGTATCGGAAGCGGATAGTTCAGGAGGAGCGTTTCCGCTGTTTGCATTCAGATGACTTACAGCGCTTTTACGGGGTGCTCAATTCCAACTATCGTCAGAGGGATATTCTGAAAAATACTCGTCTGGGACTGTGAGTCATCCGTATGAATCCGGAAAAAAATCAGTATGAAATGTATGCAGACAGGGTGATGTTGGAAATTATGGGAGTAGAAGGGATTCCCACGCCGGAGGAGTGTTATCAGCACTGGTATGGAAGGATTCATCAGGGATATTATCAGTATGTGAATAGTTCTGTGAAGCGTGTGATTGAAACGGGAAAGGTGGCGCAGCTGGAATATGCCTGGAAACATCCGCAGAAGGGCGAGGTCATGGTCAGCTGTCTGGGCGCAAAAGTAGAGGATAATGACGGTATGATTTGTCTGGAAGGGCATCACCGGATTATCAGTGAGGTGGAAGAACCCCAATTTTTGCCGGAGAGAACTCCTGTAGATTCGTTTTAGTATCATGAGAAAGACCACTCCGTTTATCTTCACACAAACGGGAACTAAATTCCGGGAAGTGTTTTTACAGGCAGGTCAGCAGACCGTTGCATTTCATGCAACGGTCTCTGTTTAGTTATAGAGAAGTTTTCTCTTTAGCATTTCTGAATTGACCGCATGGGCCAGAGCTTCCTCTTTGGTAATCTGTCCCGTTCGGCAAAGGGTCTGGATACTGCTGTCCATGGAAAACATAGTGTCCGAAGAGGAGGAGTATACAAGTCCGTCAATCTGAGGAATTTTGTTTTCTCTTATCATATTGCGGATGGCAGGGGTGGCGGTCATCAATTCAAAGGCCGCATGCATGCCTGATTCGTCTGCAGAAGGAATAAGCTGCTGGGATACCACGGCCTGGAGAACGGAAGAAAGCTGTATGGCTATCTGCCTCTGCTGGTTGGGAGGGAAAACATCAATGATTCGGTCAATCGTGTTGGCTGCCCCCAGGGTGTGCAGGGTAGATAAGACCAGATGTCCGGTTTCCGCAGCCGTCATGGCAATAGACATAGTTTCAAAATCCCGCATTTCACCTAAGAGAATGACGTCCGGACTCTGACGGAGGGAAGAACGCAGAGCCACTACATAGCTTTCCGTATCGGAACTGATTTCACGCTGGCTCACAATGCTTTTTTTGTGCTTGTGAAGGAATTCCAGGGGATCTTCCAGAGTGATGATGTGTTTCTCCTGGTTTTCATTAATGGCATTGATGATGCAGGCCAGGGTCGTAGATTTGCCGCTTCCGGCAGGGCCTGTAACCAGTACCAGTCCTTTTTTCAGATTTCCCAGGTCAATAATCTGCTCCGGAATTCCAAGCACAGAAGGGTCTGGCAGGCTGAAGGTAATCATACGGATGACTGCAGCCAGAGAACCTCTCTGCATGTAAGTACTGACCCGGTAGCGGGACAGGCCTTTTACTGTAAAAGAGAAATCATCATCACCGGTTTGCAGGAACTTTCCGATATCTCTGTGGTCTGCCAGTTCATAAATTTCCCGGATAAGGCTCTCGCACTGCTCAGGCATCATTCGTTCCTCATTTAGCTGTATGATTTTTCCGCCTTTTTTATAAGACATGGGGCACCAGTACCTCCGGCATGTTGTCCCGGAGGGTCTGTGGGCTGTCTTGGTCTTTCTGGGCTTTGTCAGAGGCAGTATTTCCGGTATCACTGCCGCTGCAGCCCGTAGTCAGAAGAAGGGGCAGCACAAGCAGGGCAAAGATGAGCCGGAGTTTTCCCCGAAAAGCCGGAAAAGGATATTTCAGGTACATAAGATATTCCTTGAAAAAATAAATTCATTTGTCGTATAGGATAAGTATAGCACCCGAAAGGCGGTTTTTCCAACTGAAAAATTGCTTGACTTTGTGGTAATATAACATTGCAAAAACAAAAAGTTTGTACTATACTTCCTCTAGAATTATAAAGGAGCGAAAAGGAGAAGAAACATGACAAACGATATGACAAAGGGAAGTCCCATAAAGCTGATTATCCAGTTTATGATTCCCATGTGTCTGGGGAACATTTTTCAGCAGTTTTATAATATTGCGGATTCTATTATTGCAGGGCAGTTTCTGGGGGTAGATGCTCTGGCGGCTATTGGGAGCACCGGCTCTTTGATTTTTCTGGTGACCGGGTGGCTAAATGGACTGACAAGCGGTTTTTCTGTGTGGGTAGCGCAATGGTTCGGGGCCAGAAAGACAGATAGAATGAGGCATTTTATTGCCATGTCCATTTATATCTGTGTGGCTTTTGTAGTGGTGATGACCGTAGGACTTCTGGCGGCCAATGAACCTATTTTACGCTTAATGAATGCCCCGGAAAATTTGCTGGATGATATCAGCAGTTATATGGTTATTATTTATGCGGGTCTTGTGGTGACTTGTGCTTACAATGCTCTTGCAGCTGTGCTGCGGGCCTTGGGAGACAGCAAATCGCCGCTGTATTTTTTGATTGTTTCCGCTGTTATTAATGTGGTTCTGGATATTGCTTTTATTGTGATTTTTCATATGGGTGTAGAGGGATGTGCCTATGCCACGGTAATTGCACAGGGAATTTCTGCACTGCTGTGTTTAGTTTACATAATCAAGAAATTTCCGGTATTGAGGCTGAAAAAGGAGGATTTTCGATTTTCTGTAAATACCGTCAAAAAACTTTTGGGACTGGGGATTCCCATGGGACTGCAGTTTTCCATTACAGCCATTGGAACGATTATTGTACAGGGGGCAATTAATGTGTATGGCGCTGTGTATATGGCGGGATTTTCGGCAGCAGGAAAAATTCAGAATATTATCTGTACGGTGTTTGTGGCTTTCGGCGCTACTATTGCCACTTATGTGGGGCAGAACCGGGGCGCGGGGAAAATGGACCGCGTCAAACAGGGAGTGCGTCTCACACAGATGATGATACTGGTGTGCAGTGTGGTATTGATGGCAGTGATTCATTTCTTTGGAAAGTATATGATATTCCTGTTTATTGACCCGGCTGAGACGGAAGTGCTTCATGCGGCAGAAATTTATTTTAACATTGTTTCCTGGGCGTATCCTTTCCTGGGAAGTATTTTCCTTTACAGAAATGCGCTGCAGGGTATGGGATATGGTTTTGTGCCTATGATGGGCGGTGTGTTTGAATTGGTGGCCAGAGCTGCTATTGTATTTGTTGCGGCGGCAAACGCGGGATTTGCCCAGGTCTGCATGTCTGACCCGGCAGCGTGGATAGCAGCGTTGATTCCTCTGATTCCTTATTATATATGGGTGATGAGGAAAGCAGAAAAGAGCGGACAAGTGGAGGTGTAAGCGTGCAGTTAGAAGAGGAACAGAAGTGTCTGCTCAAAGAATTACAGACTGCTGTGGAGCGGCAGGAGGACAAAGAGCATTTGGAAGAACTGCTTTGGAAGACGTTGACAGTTTTCCAGGGCTGTCCCTTTTATACCGTAAAAAACCTGGAATTTGTATATGAAATCAGGGGAAATGAAATGTTTGTCAATAGAAAGGATAAATCCATTACCAGAGCAAGCATCAGCCTGGCTTTTGAAAAAGCATTGGAATTGCAGAAGACAGAGGGCACGGTAAAGGGGCCGAAGAAGCTGAATTGCTTTGGGGCAAGTTATCTTTATCCGGTCTTTGAGAAACTGGGAATTATCTGGAAGTGAAAAGTACCGCATGGACAACTGTGAAAATATTTATATTCTCAGAGTGTCCGTGCGGTACTTTTTACTCAAAATTTCTCTATGAGTTTCTATATGAAATTAAAATTTAAAAGTATCTTTCAGCGGCGCCCATTTCTGGTCTTTGTCGCTTAAGTTCAGCGCTGTGCCGTCTTCCAGAGTGTAACCTTCTGCAGATGCATTGCCCTGATATTCCCCTTTTAACTGTGGCCAGACAATGCCGATTTCCGGGTCATTCCAAGCCAGACCGCCCTCGTCTCCCGGGTGATAGAAATCGGTCACTTTGTAGCAGAATTCTGCTACATCGCTGAGTACCAGGAAGCCGTGAGCAAAACCTTCGGAGATGTAGAACTGTTTCTTGTTTTCTTCGGATAATTCGATACCGAACCATTTTCCGTAAGTTTTACTGCCGCTTCGCAAATCTACAGCCACGTCAAAAACAGTTCCTTTGATAACGCGAACCAGTTTTCCCTGTGGAAATTCTTTCTGGAAGTGCAGGCCGCGCAGCACGCCTTTGGTAGAGCAGGACTGGTTATCCTGCACGAATTTCATGTTCAGCCCGGCTTCTTCCATGTCTTTCTGGTTGTAGGTTTCCATGAAATAACCTCTGGAATCTCCGTGTACAGCCGGTTCGATAACATAAAGCCCTTCAATCGGGCATTTGCTTACTTTAATCTGTCCCATATGTTTCCGCTCCTTTTCTTTGTATTGTTTTAAAAATCAAGCTCTGCTAAGTAGCGTTTTACAGCGTCCTGCCAGGTTGGAAGAGGAGTAAAGCCATTTTTCACCAGCTTGCTCTTATCCAGTCTGCTGTTGAAAGGACGTTTTGCTTTGGAAATGCCGTATTCTTCTGTGGTAACAGGTTTTACGGTTACTTTTTCATATTCCGGATGCCCGGCTTCTGCAGCCTGGCGGAAGATTTCTTTGGCAAAATCTGCCCAGCTGATATAACCGCCTTCGTTGGTTGCATGATAGTAGCCGTATTTTTCCGTTTCAATCATATCTACCAGCAGCACAGCCAGGTCAAAGGTGTAGGTTGGCGTACCAATCTGGTCGTCTACTACTGTGAGGAGTTCATGTGTCTTTCCTACATTCAGCATGGTTTTGATGAAGTTCTTGCCGTTTTTGCCGAATACCCAGGCAATACGGACAATGAAATATTTTTCCAGAGTTTCGGAAACAGCCAGTTCTCCGGCCAGTTTGGTTTCTCCGTATACGTTTAAAGGTTTGTAGTCCTTGCAGTCCGGCAGCCAGGGTTCCGTTCCCTGTCCGTCAAAGACATAGTCCGTGCTGATGTAAACCATTTTGCAGTTCAGCTCTTTGCACACGTCGGCAATGTACTTTGTACCTGTGGCATTGATGGCTTCAACGACAGGTTTTTTGTCTTCCTCTTCTGCCAAATCCACGGCAGTCCAGGCAGCACAATGTACCACCACATCCGGCGCTGTTTCTTTCAGCACACGTTCCACGCAGGCGCGGTCTGTAATATCCATCTGTACATAAGGCATGGTTTCTACGGCAGTTCCGTCTGAAATACCGCTGTAAACTTCTTTGATATCGGAACCGATACCTTCATAGCCGCGTTTTGCCAGTTCGTTCATTACGTCATGTCCAAGCTGCCCAGCAACACCTGTAACTAAAACTTTCATTTACACTACCTCCTGTTTAGCGGTTTGCGTACATCTTTTCATAATAATTCTGATATTCGCCGGAGATGATAGTTTCCCACCATTCCTTGTTGTCCAGATACCACTGGATGGTTTTCTTGATACCGTCTGCGAACTTGGTTTCCGGCAGCCAGCCCAGTTCGTTGTGAATTTTAGTCGGGTCAATGGCATAACGCATATCGTGGCCTTTTCTGTCTGTGACATAAGTAATCAGACTTTCCGGTTTGCCCAGTTCTTTGCAGATGATTTTTATAATGTCAATGTTTTTCATTTCATTGTGACCGCCGATGTTGTAAACTTCGCCCACGCGTCCTTTGTGGATAATCAGATCAATGGCTTTGCAGTGGTCTTCTACATACAGCCAGTCGCGGACATTTTCGCCTTTTCCGTATACAGGAAGGGGTTTGTCATTTAATGCGTTGGCAATCATCAGCGGAATAAGTTTTTCCGGGAAATGATAGGGGCCGTAGTTGTTGGAGCAGCGGCTGATGGTCACAGGCAGGCCGTAGGTGCGGTGGTAAGCCAGTACCAGAAGGTCAGCGCCTGCTTTGGAGGAGCTGTAAGGGCTGCTGGTATGGATAGGGGTTTCTTCTGTGAAGAATAAGTCCGGGCGGTCAAGGGGCAAATCGCCGTATACTTCGTCAGTGGAAACCTGATGATAACGCTGAATACCGTATTTGCGGCAGGCGTCCATGAGCACAGCAGTTCCTTTGATGTTGGTATCCAGGAAGACTTCCGGATTTTCAATGGAACGGTCTACATGACTTTCCGCAGCAAAGTTTACCACCATATCAGGGTGTTCTTCTTCAAATAATTTGTAAACGGCTTCTCTGTCTGTGATACTTTCTTTTACAAAACGGAAATTCGGGTTGTCCATAACAGGTGCAAGAGTGGATAAGTTACCTGCATAAGTCAGGCAGTCCAGACAGATGATTCTGTAGTCCGGGTACTTGTCCAGCATGTGGAAAATAAAGTTGCTTCCGATAAATCCGGCGCCGCCGGTAACAATAATAGTCATAGTAAAAATCTCCTTATTTGCTTTTTATTTTATTCCCAAAGGGGAAAGAATATGTTTTCTTTTGGGACAGACCCTGAAATTAGTGCAGGCTGTCCAGATATTTGCCGTCCAGAACGTCTTTTAAATACTGGCCGTACTGGTTTTTCTTTAACACTTCGTAAACCTTCAGAACATCGTCTTTGGTAATCCAGTTGTTTAAGTAGGCGATTTCTTCCAGGCAGGCAATTTTGCGGTGCTGGTGGTCTTCGATAGTTTTAACAAAGTTGGTAGCTTCCACAAGGCTTTCGTGGGTTCCGGTATCCAGCCAGGTAAAGCCTTGTCCCAGAAGTTCCACGTTTAAGCAGCCTTCTTCCAGGTAAATACGGTTTAAGTCTGTGATTTCCAGTTCGCCTCGTTTGCTTGGCTTTAAGTTTTTCGCGTATTCCACAACTTTGCTGTCGTAGAAGTAAAGTCCGGTGACACAGTAGTTGCTCTTTGGATGTTCCGGTTTTTCTTCGATGGAAATGGCTTTGCCGTCCTGGTTGAATTCTACGATACCGAAGCGTTCCGGGTCGTCTACATAGTAGCCGAATACGGTGGCGCCTCTGCCGGTTTCTGCGTTTTCCACGGCTGCTTTTAAGCGTTTTTTCAGACCGTGTCCTGCAAAAATGTTGTCACCCAGTACCATGGCAACAGAATCGTTTCCGATAAATTCTTCGCCGATGATAAAGGCCTGCGCCAGTCCGTCCGGGCTTGGCTGTACGGCATAGGAAAGCTGTACGCCGAACTGATGGCCGTCTCCTAAGAGTTCCTGGAAACGAGGGGTATCCTGAGGGGTGGAGATGATGAGGATTTCACGGATTCCTGCATTCATCAGCACAGACAGCGGATAGTAAATCATTGGTTTGTCATAAATAGGAAGTAACTGCTTGGAAGTTACCATAGTCAGGGGGTAAAGGCGGGTTCCTGAACCGCCGGCTAAGATAATACCTTTCATAATTGAAATCTCCTTTGTTTTTTATTCATGTTTAGTCTCTGAGTTTATGATAACTCTATTATATAGGGTGACGTTACGTCATGTGCAAGGGTTTTTTGTATTGTTCATCAAAATTTCATAAATCCAGAGGAAAGAGGGGTTGTTTTTCAAAGTTCATATGTTATACTTTTTATTAAGGAATTCCTCTGCTTTTAGGGAGGATTATTATGAAAAAACAACGATTGGAAAATCTTACAATTAAAGATAATTTCCTGTTTGGTGCAGTGATGATGAATGAAGATAACTGTAAGGGGCTTTTGGAAAGAGCGCTGGATATAAAAATTGACTATGTTCGGGTAAGCCGTGAAAAAAGTATAGTCTACCACCCTGAATACAAGGGAGTCCGGTTAGATGTATATGCAAAAGATGAAGCGCAGACCTGCTATAATATAGAAATGCAGGTGACAAAGAAAAAAGCGCTGGGAAAACGAAGCCGTTATTACCAAAGTCAGATGGACATGGAAATGCTTTTGGCGGGCAGTGAATACGAGATGCTTCCCAGCAGTTATGTTATTTTTATCTGTGATTTTGACCCATTTGGGGAAAAGCAGTACCGGTACACCTTTGAAATGAAGTGCAAAGAAAAAGTACAGTTTGGAGACTGTCGTCATATTGTATTTTTAAGTACCTGTGGGGAAAATGACGAAGAGGTTCCAAAAGAACTGATTACTTTTCTGAAATTTGTCAAGGCAGATTTAAAAGACAGTCAGACTGATTTTCATGATTCTTATATCCGACAGCTTCAGGAATTTATCGCTCGGGTAAAATCCAGCAGAGAAATGGAGGAGCGTTTTATGGTTTTAGAAGAGATGCTGAGAGATGAACGAAGAGAAGGAAGAACAGATATTTTGTTGGAAATGCTGGAAGAATGCGGGACAGTACCGGAAAATCTGAAAGAAAAAATTCTCGGAGAAACCGATATGAAAACGCTGGCCTTTTGGACAAGACTTGCAGCAAAAGTTGAATCTGTAGAGGAATTTCAGGAAAAAATGGAACTGTAATTTTTTCCGTAGATTTAGTCACATCTAAAAGCAATTCACGCCGTTTCAGGCAAATATTTCAAGATAAGGAAGAAAAGCGGAGGAATTCTGATAACCATAAACCTCGCCAAACAGAGACGATTTTCCTACTTGACGAACTCCGGAAAAATATGGATAATAGAACCTGACTGACAAGACAGTAAACAAGACAGTAAAACAAAGAAGACGTCAGAAGGAAGGAGAATCCATTCATGAAAGAATTTTTGAGAAGAAAAAACATCATTTTTTCTGCCAAGCGATATGGGATTGACGCTTTAAGCGCCATGGCACAGGGGTTATTTGCCTCTCTGCTTATCGGGACGATTATCAGTACCCTGGGGGAGCAGTTGGGCATTGATATTCTGGTAACCGTGGGAACTTATGCCAAAGGAGCCACAGGTGCAGCTATGGCTATTTCCATAGGCTATGCATTGCAGTGTCCGCCCCTGGTGCTGTTTTCGCTGACAGCCGTAGGCATGGCGGCCAATGAGCTGGGCGGTGCGGGAGGCCCGCTGGCAGTTCTGATTGTAACTATTTTTGCGGCGGAAGCAGGCAAGCTGGTTTCCAAGGAGACAAAAATAGATATTATTGTAACACCTTTTGTATCTATTGCCGTGGGTGTACTGTTGTCTCTTTGGTGGGCACCCGCTATCGGCTACGCAGCCAGCAGCGTAGGAAATGCCATTATGTGGGCAACAGAACTGCAGCCGTTTTTTATGGGTATTTTGGTTTCCGTCATAGTAGGGATTGCACTGACACTTCCTATCAGCAGCGCGGCAATCTGTGCAGCTCTTTCTCTTACCGGTCTGGCCGGTGGAGCGGCAGTGGCAGGCTGCTGTGCCCAGATGGTGGGCTTTGCAGTGATGAGTTTTAAGGAAAACCGGTGGGGTGGTCTTTTTGCCCAGGGAATCGGAACCTCCATGCTGCAGATGGGAAATATTGTGAGAAATCCGAAAATCTGGCTTCCACCGACTTTGGCTTCAGCGATTACCGGACCGATGGCCACCTGCCTGTTTCATATGGAAATGAACGGAGCGGCAGTTGCTTCCGGTATGGGAACCTGTGGCTTTGTGGGACAGATAGGTGTGTATACAGGCTGGGTACAGGATATGGCAAGCGGCGCCAAAGCAGCGATTACCCCCATGGACTGGATTGGCATGATTCTTATCTGCTTTGTACTGCCCGCAGTGCTGACCTGTGTCATTGCCATACCTTTCAGAAAGAAAGGATGGATTGGAGAAAATGATTTGAAACTGGATTTATAAAAATAAAGTATGGGTCTGGTGCACGACGCAAGGTGTACCAGACCCATATTCTGTGTTTTTATAAATATCCGTGTTTTTCCAGTGTGTTTAGGATGTTGCGTCCTTCGTCTGTACCTTCAATGATACGTCTCGCCCGGACACTGTCACCAATGTTGATAACTTCAATTTCGTCACCAAAGGCGTTCTGGAGCTCAGCCAGAACCGGTGTGTTGGCTTTCATTCCGAGGCAGACAAATCCGTAATCAAAGTTTAAAGTTTCTTTGCCTTCCGGGGTTTCCACCAGGAAAGAATCGTCCCGGACTTCTTTCAATGCGGTGTTAGGCATTTGGCGGACATGGTATTTATCCATCAGGGCAAAGGTGCCGACCTTGGATATGGGGTCAATTCCGTTTCCGATTGCAGGGAGCATTTCTACGATAGAGACTTCTGCGCCCCGCGGAGCAAAGAACTCCACCACGTCCAGTCCTACGGCACCGCCGCCGATGACGCAGACTTTCTTTCCGGTCATATCCTCCGGATACTGGTCTACATGCTGAATCATATCAAAAATAGAGTACACATGGCTTCCGGGTTTGCCCAGTGTGTCGTGAAGCCCGGCAATGGGAGGAAGCAGCGGGAGAGAGCCTGTAGCATTGACAAGGATGTTAGGCTTCAGGTTTTTGATAAATTCGGTGGTAGCTTCAGTCTGGGTAAACACAAACAGGTTTTTTAATTTGTGCGCACGGTGGATCAGGTAATTGGGGAAATCTGCCAGACGTTTTTTGTCCGGAATCTTGGAAATCTCTGCAGCCAATCCGCCAAGATACGGTTTTTTCTCAATGAGGAAGGTTGTACATCCCACTTCGGCGGCTGTACAGGCAGCCTCAAGGCCGGCAGTTCCGCCTCCGATTACAACGACATTGCAGGGCTTGGAAACCCGTTGTTTTTTGTAGACTTCTCCGTGGAGAACGGCAGGATTTACAGTACAGCGGATAGGACGGTTAATGCCGATTCGGTTTCCGGCGCACCCGATGTTGCAGGAAATACATTTGCGGATATCACAGACATCTCCGAATTCCACTTTGTTTACCCAGTCCGGGTCTGCAATCAGTCCCCGTCCCATACCGATGATGTCCGCGTCGCCTTTTGCAAGAATGTCTTCCGCAACCTGGGGATTTCGGATATTTCCCGTAGTTACACAAGGTTTTCCGTAGCGTTCTTTTACTGCTTTTGCCATGTAAGAGCGCCAGCCGTCCGGCAGATAGTTGGCGTCAATCTGATACTGAATAGAACTGTTCAGTCCCGCAGATACGTCGATAACGTCGGCTTCTTCCTGGAAATATTGAAGGTAATCCAGAGTATCCTCCAGAGTGTTGCCGCCTTCCAGAAATTCATCGGCGCTGATTCGCACGAAGATGGGGAAATGCGGCCCAACCTGTGCGCGGACTTCCTCCAGAACCATACGGGCAAAGCGGGCGCGATTTTCAGCGCTTCCGCCGAATTCGTCTGTCCGGTGGTTGGTAAGCGGAGATAAAAACTGGCTGATGAGGTAGGAATGTCCGGCGTGAATTTCTACAGTATCAAATCCGGCAGCCTGAGCCCGTTTTGCCGCTTGTCCGTATTTTTTTACAATCTGAAGAATTTCTTCTTTCTCTAACGGGCGCGGAATTTCACCTCCGGCTTTGGAAGGAATGTCAGAGGCAGAGACCGGCTGCATCTGGGTACGGGCAGACTGAGCCGAAGCCCCGGCATGGTTAATCTGAATACCGATACAGGCGCCGTGTTTGTGGACAGTTTCTGTTAATTTGAACAGACGCGGAAGATAATTGTCATGGTCAATGCGGAGCTGGGTGGTTCCGTTGGAACCCAGCGGGTAATCTACGTTTGCATTTTCTACCATAATTAAACCGGTGCCGCCTCTGGCGCGCTGCTCGTAATAATTAATATGAAGAAAGCTCATCTCGCCGCTTTGTTCACCGTAGTTTGTACCCATGGGTGTCATCATAATTCTGTTTTTCATCGTCATGCGGCGGATGGTCAGTGGTTCAAAGATGTGTTTGTACATGCTTTTCATAAGGAACTCCTCCTGTTTTCTGGATTTGATATTTGATTAACAATCTATGTTCTGACCGTATTATAGGGAAAAATAAACCATAAAACAAATGCATATTTTTATTAATATCTATAGAAATTAACTATTAGTTATGGTATTCTGTATAAAAAGGTGAGAAGGGAGTGAGTTGTATGAAGCTGCATCAGTTAAATTATTTTGTGGCACTGGCACGTTTGGAGCATTACACAAAAGCGGCAGAAGAGATTGGAATTTCTCAGCCAACGCTGAGTCATGCAATTGCCGGACTGGAGGAAGAACTGGGTGTAAAGTTGTTCCGCAAGCAGGGAAGAAATGTGGTACTGACAAAGTATGGGAGATTTTTCCTGGGGTATGTGGAGGAATCCATGAATGTACTGGAACTGGGAGTCTCTAAGACAAAGGGGATGGCGGGACAGACCAAAGGGGTCATTGATTTGGCATATATCTATACACTGGGCAGTGAATTTGTGCCTCGTCTGGTGGGGGATTTTCTGCGAAGTCATGAAGAACTGGAAACAGAGTTTCATTTTACCGTGGGGAATACGTCAGAACTTATCCAGGGGCTGAAGGATGAAAAGTATGATATTGCCTTCTGTTCCATGATGGAGAATGAACCGGAAGTCAGCTTTACACCAGTAGGAACACAGAATCTGGTTGTAGTCATACCGAAACAACATCCTCTGTCCGGAAGAGGGGAAGTGGATTTGGAAGAGGCTGCCCTTTATCCGCAGATTTATTTTACACAGGGAAGCGGCCTTCGGCCGGTGGTGGACAGGCTCTTTGAAATGGCGAAAATCAGACCCCAGATTGCTTATGAAATAGAGGAAGACGGTGCAATGGCCGGGCTTGTAGCACAGAATTTCGGTATTGCGGTCATGCCGGATATTCCCCTTCTTAAAAATATGAATGTGGAAGTGCTGAAGCTGCGCTCGCCCCGGTATCAGCGTTACATCTATATGGCGCTGTCCAAGGAGAATTATCAGACTCCCATTGTAGAAAAATTCGCAGAATATGTAAAAGCCTTATATGGAAAATACTAGTTTAAGATTCGTTGTACCAGAAAACCTCCGGCAGGGACACCAATTACAGATGTGTCCCGTCCTTTATGATAAACTGGAGAAAATTCCGGACCGCCGGAATCATATAATGGTCTTTTAGATAGGCCAGATAAACGGTATGAACCAGATGTATGTCACGAAGCGGCAGAATCCGGATATTGCGTTTGCGGATGGCCTCCGTATCTGCCACCAGGGCTATGCCGAAATCTTCCTCCACAAGGGCAGAGATGGCGTTTTCATCAGGGGACTCGCAGATGAAATTCGGGGTGATTCCGTGGGAAGAAAATATCTGCCGCGTATATTTTCCCAGACCGGAGCTTTTGTCATACCCAATCAGCGGATAGGCGCTAAGTTCAGACAGGGAAACCGCGTCTTTGGCGCACAGCGGATGTCCCTTGGGCGTGATGACGGTCATATTCTGGTGGATAATAGGAATAAACTTAATATTTGGTTCGTTTTCCATATAGGAACAGAACACAAGGTCAAAGAGCTCCTTTTTCAGTCCTTCAATCAGTTGGGGTGTGTGGAGCTGATGGAAGCTGAAGGTAATGTTCTTATAGCGTTCCTGGCTTAAAAAACGCCTTACAGTATGAGGGATATAGCGGTTCGCCAGGGGAAAGACATATGCAATATCAACGTGTCCCTCATCCTGGGCAAGCTGGTGCATACGAAAGAGGGCAGTCTCCGTCTCATGCAGAATCCGCTCTGCGTGTTCCAGAAAGATTCGCCCGTATTTGGTAAGCCGCACATTGCGTCCCTGCCGTTCAAAAAGAATGATGTTCAGCTCCTCTTCCAGGGAAGCAATAGAGCGGCTTAGGGAAGGCTGGGAAATATTAAGTTCTGCGGCAGCCTGCCGGAAATGCTGATGTGCGGCAACTGTCCGGAAATATAATAACTGATTTAATGTCATATCAAATTCCTCCTGTCAGACATTATAACACAATTAATAGCATAAAGGTATCGAAAAAGGTAAAAAGATGTATTAGAACTATCCGGCGGACTGGATTATAATTAAGAGCAGCTAAGTTGTTTAGTAATTAACAAAGTCAAAAGGTACAGACAGATACCGTTATGAATGGAGGAAAATAAACATGGCAGAAAGAATTACAGGTCACACAGAATTAATCGGACTGATGGCATATCCTATCAGACATTCCAGTTCCCCGGCCATGCACAACGAAGCATTTGCCAATCTGGGACTTGATTATGCATATATTGCATTTGAAGTGGATAACGACTCTCTGGAGGATGCGGTCAAGGGACTTCGCGCATTGAAAATGAGAGGCTCAAATGTGTCCATGCCTAATAAGACAGTGGTACATAAGTATCTGGACAAGCCTTCTCCGGCAGCAGAAATGTGTAAAGCAGTAAACACGATTGTCAATGACAACGGAGTGTTGACCGGACATATTACGGATGGTATCGGATATATGGCGGCGTTAAAGGATAATCACATTGATGTAATTGGAAAGAAAATGACCATTGTCGGCGCCGGAGGAGCAGCCACAGCCATTCAGGTACAGGCAGCGCTGGACGGAGTAAAAGAGATATCTATTTTCAATGCAAGAGATAAATTCTGGGACAATGCAGTTGAAACGGTAAAGAAGATTAATGAAAATACAGAATGTAAAGCTGCTTTATATGACCTGGCTGATTTGGATAAGTTAAAAGAAGAGATGGAAGACAGTTATCTGTTTACCAATGCCACGGGAGTAGGAATGAAACCCTTAGAGGGGCAGACCTATATTCCGGACAAATCCTTTTTCCGTCCGGATTTAATTGTCATAGATATTGTATACTTCCCAAGAGAAACCGCTCTTCTTAAAATGGCAAAAGAAGCCGGCTGTAAGACGATGAATGGTCTTGGTATGATGTTGTTCCAGGGGTCAGCGGCCTTTGAACTGTGGACCGGACAGCCTATGCCGATAGAGTATATGAAGGAAATTTTGGATATTAAGTATGAATAAGAGAAGCAAGCAGAAAACGAGGAGGATATAAGATGAATCCAGTAGTAGTCAGAAATGTAAAAATCGGAGAGGGAATCCCGAAAATCTGTGTTCCCATTGTGGGCGTCACAAGAGAAGAAATCCTTGCAGCCGGAGCCCGTATCCGGGAAATCGGAGCAGATGTGGCAGAATGGCGCGCAGACTGGTATGAGGAGGTATTCCATTTGGAAAAGACCAGGGAGACAGCCGGATTACTTAGGCAGACGCTGGGTGACCTGCCCCTTCTTTTTACATTTAGAACATCAAAAGAGGGCGGGGAAAAAGCCATGGAAACCGAAGCGTATGTCCGTTTGAATCAGGAGATGGCAGAAAGCGGAAGTGTGGATTTGGTGGATGCAGAGCTCTTTACCGGAGATGAGGAGGTCAGACAGATTGTAAAAACAGCGCACCAATGCGGTGCCAAGGTCATTGTTTCAAACCATGATTTCCATAAGACGCCGGACAAGGAAGAGCTGTTAAAACGTCTGTGCAAAATGCAGGAATTGGGAGCGGATATTCCGAAGATTGCAGTTATGCCGCAGAATAAAAAGGATGTATTGACACTTCTTGCAGCCACGGAAGAGATGACAAGCGTGTATGCAGACCGCCCGGTGATTACCATGTCTATGGCAGGAACCGGAGTGTTAAGCCGTCTGTGCGGAGAAGTCTTTGGATCTGCATTGACCTTTGGAGCAGCAGGAAAAGCTTCTGCTCCCGGTCAGATGGCAGTGGAGGACTTAAAAACTGCACTGGAGCTTCTGCATAAGAGTCTGTAAGCGGAACAGCGGCAGTTTGCAGCTTATTCGTCAGAAACGGTCTGGTCAGGGGATTTCCGGTAGGCGTTGGGTGTCATGCCGCAGGTACGCTTGAACAGCCTGGTAAAGTAGTGAATGTCTGCAATACCGCACCTTTCCGCAATGGATTTAATCGGAACATCTGTCTTGGCCAGAAGGGTTTTGGCATATGAAATCCTCAGATTTGTCACATAATCTGTGAGAGAAATTCCTATTTCTTTGGAAAAAAGGGTGGACAGATAGCTGGCATTGACGCCCAGGTGCTCGGACAGGGTTTTCAGTGTCAGGTCTGCGCTCAGGTCGGTTTCCATATAAGCCAAAACCTTTTTCAGCAGAGGGGAGTGTACCTTGTGCTGGTGTTCCTTTACAATCCGGCAGTAGCCCAGTACGATTTTTCGCTGGTGCTCGAAGACCTGCTCCACGGAGGTGAGTTTTTCCAGTGTGGAAACATTATGGTTGGAATACGCATCAATGTGGACAGGGTGTACACCGGCATGTTCCGTAGCTTTGCGCAAAAGGGTATTCATGGTAATGGTATAATCCTTCACGTCTCGTAAGCTGTTGGAGGTGCGCTGGGGAAGGTAAAGGCTTCCGAAGCGGGAAGTTAATTCCAGAGCCCGGCTTTCCCGTCCGGAGGAGACTGCGCTCATCAGTATATTTTCGGATTCGTAGCGGTCTTCAATGACATCAATATTGGAAAAAGGATGTTCAGCGCTGCGAATATAATTTTTGTAGGTATTGTCCCAGTGGTCGAAAAAGTCTGCATTGGAATAGATAACTTCACATTGTTCTTTATACATGGCTTTCCCAAGTTCCAGAAACAGACTTTCAAACATGGAGTAAGACGCTTGGAAGGGAAGGCGCTGATAGTAGTGCTGCAAAGGTTCTCTCAGCTCTTCCGGAAGAGAGACAGAGGCAAAAATTTCGTTAAAACGTTCCCCTTGAATTTTTTCAAACAAAACAGGACCGCAGTAGAAAATCGTTTCTTTATCCGGAAGAAGCAGATAAACAAAGGTGCAGCGGAAAATATCCGTATTAAAATAAATCTTACCGGGCTGTGCCTTTTGAAAAAGCTCCCGAAAAGAATCGGAGGTATCTTTTAAGTTCAGAATATCGCTGCGCAGACCCATGTCAATATGCTCAAAAGTTTCGTCGGACAGATTCAGGCGATATGTGGACAGGTAGTTTGTCTGTAAGATATTCTGTGTCAAATCAACTAATTCGTCATATTTCATAAGCATTCCTCTTACAATCTGAAAATCGTGCAAAAAACCATAAAAATCATCACTATTATTTTCGCATAAAATTACATATAATATTATACAAAAGGGCTTAAAATAAATCTACGAAAATATCCAAAGAACACAAGGAAAAGGAGAGAAAGCTATGCGTAGAGTGATTAATTTAAACAATGACTGGGCTTTTATTCAGCAGGATGCCGGACTTCCGGAAGTTATGCCGACAGACTGGCAGACAGTAAGCCTTCCTCATACCTGGAATGCCATTGACGGACATGACGGAAACGGCGGTTACGATAAAGGCAGATATTGGTATGCAAAGACATTTGCAACTCCGAAACAGCCATTGGGCGGCGGAAAAGTATTTGTGGAATTTCTGGCAGCGGGACAGCAGGCGACTGTTTATGTAAACGGAAAAGAAGTGGTATATCATGAAGGCGGATATTCAACTTTCCGTGCAGACATTACAGAGGTGTGCAAAGAAGAAGGAGAAAACCTTCTGGTTGTAGCCTGCAGCAATGAAAGAAAAGAAAGTGTATATCCACAGTCTGCAGACTTTACTTTCTACGGCGGTCTGTACAGAGGTGTAAACCTTATCAGCGTACCGGACGCACACTTTGATTTGGAATATTACGGAGGCCCTGGAATTCAGGTTACACCAAAGCCATGTGACTGCGGCGGTGCAACATTCGACATTGTTTCTTATGTAAAAGAAGCAGATGAAAACTTTACTGTATTATATTCTATCTGTGACGCGGAAGGAAAAGAAGTTGCAAGCGCATGCCGTCCGGCAGACAGCACAGCAGTAACGGTATACGTTCCGGATGTGAAGAAATGGGATATTGATACACCTTACCTTTACACAGTTACAGCAAGACTGGAAAGAAGAAACGAAACTTACGATGAAATCTCTGCTCGCGTAGGTGTCCGCAGCTTCTCCTGTGACCCGAACAAGGGATTTATCATCAATGGAACAGAAACACCGCTTCGTGGTGTAAGCCGTCATCAGGACCAGTTATATAAAGGAAATGCTCTGACAAGAGAAGACCACTTTGAAGATGCAAAAATCATCAAAGAACTGGGTGCAAACACCATTCGTCTGGCTCACTACCAGCATTCACAGGATTTTTATGATGCCTGCGATGAAATGGGATTTGTAGTATGGGCTGAAATTCCGTTTATCAGTGTGATGAACAAAGACCCGGAAGCTCACCAAAACTGTATCAGCCAGTTAAAAGAGCTGATTATCCAGAACTACAATCATCCTTCTATCTGTTTCTGGGGAATTTCAAACGAAATCCTCATCGGTGGTATTTCCGAACAGTTAGTGGAAAATCATAAAGAACTGAACGCTCTGGCAAAAGAACTTGACCCAAGCCGTCTGACAACCATTGCCCATGTATCTATGACACCGATTGAAGGACCAATGCACTACATTACAGATACAGAAAGCTACAACCACTACTTCGGATGGTACGGCGGAAAAATGGAAGACAACGGCCCGTGGCTGGACAACTTCCACAAGATTCATCCGAACATCTGTCTTGGTGTTTCTGAATACGGCTGTGAAGGTATTATCACATACCACGGTCCGAATCCTGCATGCAAGGATTACAGTGAAGAATATCAGGCACTGTACCATGAACACATGGCTAAGGTACTTGATGAGCGTCCATGGATTTGGTCAAGCCATGTATGGAATATGTTTGACTTTGGCTGTGCAGCTCGTGATGAGGGCGGTGTAGCAGGAAGAAACAACAAAGGTCTTGTGACCATGGACAGAAAGATTAAGAAAGACAGCTACTACATTTACAAAGCATACTGGAATAAAGAGCCTATGGTTCACCTTTGCGGAAAACGCTACGCACAGCGCGCAGGCGAAACAACAGAAATCCGTGTATATTCCAACCAGCCTTCTGTAACACTGTTCTTAAACGGTGAAAAAGTGGAAGAGCTGACAGCAGAGAAAGTATTTGTCTTCACAGTAGCATTAAAAGACGGATTTAACGTCCTTACTGCACAGGCTGGTGACTTGAAAGACACCATGACTCTGGAAAAAGTAGAAAAAGAACCGGAAATCTATGTTCTGCCGGAAGTAAATGAACGTGCAGAAGGTGTTGCGAACTGGTTCAGCACAGTGGGCGACATGGACTTAAAAGCCCCAATGGAATTCCCGGAAGGCATGTACAGCATTAAAGATACAATGGAAGAACTGGCAAAATGCCCGGAAGCTATTGAAATTGCAGCAAAAGCCGTAAAACTGACTATGAATATGGTGGTTGCTCCAGGTGAAGGCATGTGGGATATGATGAAAGGCATGACACTGGAAAGACTCGGTGAAATGGCTGGGGATTTGGCTCCGGAAGGTTTTGTGGAAAGTGTAAATGCAAAACTGATTCAGATTAAGAAGAACTAAAACTTGCAGTTAAAAACAGGAAAAGGAGAAAAAAGCATGGCAAGAACAAATACTTCGTCCGTTTCGGCATTCGGAATGAAGGACAGACTGGGTTATATGTTTGGTGATTTTGGTAACGACTTCACCTTCATATTATCTTCAATGTTTATGATGAAATTTTATACAGACATTATGGGCTTATCCGCAGGAGTTGTGGGTATGCTCATGATGGTAGCACGTTTTGTAGATGCGTTTACAGATGTTACTATGGGACAGATTGTAGACCGTTCCAGACCTACAAAAGACGGTAAGTTCCGTCCGTGGATTAAGCGTATGTGCGGTCCCGTGGCGATCGCCAGTTTCCTGATGTATCAGTCAGGACTTGAGGGTATGTCCTATGGATTTAAGGTAGCGTATATGATTGTTACTTACCTGTTATGGGGTTCTGTATTCTATACATCCATTAATATTCCTTATGGTTCTATGGCTTCTGCAGTTTCTGCAGACCCAACAGACAGAGCATCTTTATCTACATGGCGTTCTGTAGGTGCAACTCTGGCCAGCCTTGTAATTGGTACAGGTACACCGTTGATCGCTTATGTAACTGTAGATGGCAACCCAGTTCTTTCCGGAAGCCGTATGACAATTATTGCAGGTGTGTTCTCTGTATGTGCATTTATCTGCTATATTCTTTGCTTTAGCCTGGTTCGCGAGCGTGTTCCAGTTGAGGCGAATAAACAGAAACTGGATTTAGGTGCTCTTGGAAAGAGTCTGATTACAAACCGTTCTCTTCTGGGAATTATTGCAGCAGCGATTTTGCTTCTTCTGGCTATGCTTGGCATGCAGGGAATGGCAGCTTATGTATTCCCTAATGTTTACAGAAGTACGCAGGCACAGTCCGCTGTATCTCTGCTGAGTAGTGTAGCAATTCTGGTTATCTGCGCTCCGTTGGCAAGTAAGCTGGCAGCAAAGTTTGGTAAGAAAGAATTGTCTACAGTATCCTGTATCTTCGGAGCAGCCTGCTATGTAGTTTGTCTGATTGTACATCCGGATAATGTATGGGTTTATGTACTGTTTTATGTACTGTCCTTTATTGGACTTGGATTCTTTAATACAGTTATCTGGGCTATGATTACAGATGTTATTGACGATTCTGAAGTAAAGAATGGTATTCGTGAAGATGGAACTATTTATGCAGTTTACTCTTTTGCGAGAAAGCTGGGACAGGCATTTTCTTCCGGTATGATTGGTAGTCTGCTTTCCTTAGTAGGATATACAAGTGCAACAGCATTTGACCCATCTGTTACAGAAGGAATCTTCACGATTTCCTGTATTGTACCGATTATCGGTCTGACAGCAGTGGCTCTGGCTCTGTTTTTCCTGTATCCTCTGAACAAGAAACGCGTAGAGGAAAACGTGGCAGAACTGGCTCGCCGTCGTGGTGAAAAATAAAAAATTTAGAGAGCGATTTGTTCGCTCTCTTTTTTTGCAAAAATGTAAAAAAAGTGAACTCTCAAAAAATTTAAAATAAACTGTTGACAACACTATTTATAAGTGTTATATTACAGATAGAACAAGAGAGGAGATACCAAGAGGAAGCAAAAAGGTACCGAGTCTCAGAGTTCCGAAATCGACACTTTGGATTTCCCAAAGTGCTAAAATAAATTTGTATGTCATTGGAAAGGAGATATGACTTATGATGATGCCTAGTATTTTTGGAGAAAGTTTATTTGATGATTGGATGGATTTTCCGTTTGAGAGAGAGTTTTTCGGAAGAAAGAACCCGCTGTACGGCAAGCATGAAAAGAACATGATGAAGACGGATGTCAGGGAGACAGAAGGAACCTATGAACTGGATATCGACCTGCCGGGATTTAAGAAAGAAGAAGTTTCCGCCAAACTGGAAAACGGCTATCTGACTATCAGCGCAGCAAAAGGCCTGGATAAGGACAAACAGGATGAAAAAGGAAACTATATTCGCAGAGAACGTTATGCAGGCGCTATGAGCAGAAGCTTTTATGTAGGCGAGCAGGTACAGCAGGAAGATATTCATGCGAAATTTGAAGACGGTATCCTGAGATTGACTGTTCCGAAAGAAGTGAAAAAACAGGTGGAAGACAACAAATACATTTCCATCGAAGGATAATAACGACAAAATTGCATACATTTGACATAAGGAGAGCGGTTCCGCTGGTGTAAAACCTGCGGAACCGCTTTTTTGTGTCAGCAATGAAATAAACCACCTGCTATGCGGGTGGTGGGAGAAATCTTTAGATATAAGCAAGAACTCCTGTGCTATGATGAATGTGGGTCTGCAAAACCACAAATAAAAG
>NZ_JBBEWO010000015.1:0-77699 GCF_038739805.1 Blautia acetica
TTGGGGGCAGCTGTAAATGTGGTGCAGTTAGCAGACTTCAGTGCGCCTTCCGGGCGCAAGCAGGTAATATCCCCTTATAGGGGGAGAACATGCCACCCGCTAAGCGGGTGGTCATGACTCATTGACATGACAGCAAGGCCGTTTTATAATTTAGTACAACGAATCAGAAAAAGAGAAAGGGGGGGAATCTGTATGCAGATTTCAAGCCGTTTTACCATTGCCGTACACATATTGCTTTGTATAGATACGTTTCAGGGGAAATACAAACTCACCAGTGAATTTCTGGCATCCAGTGTGCATGTGAATCCGGTGATTATCCGAAAAATTCTGTCCCAGCTGAAAGCCGCCGGAATTGTGGAGGTGCAGAGGGGAAGCGGAGGCGCGTCGATTGTGGGAAAGCTGGAAGAAATCAGCTTTCTGGATATTTATCGTGCGGTAGAATGTGTGGAAAAAGAGGGTCTTTTTCATTTTCATGAAAGTCCCAATCCCCTGTGTCCGGTGGGAAGAAATATTCATCAGGTGCTGGATGGCAGACTTATCCAGGTACAGAATGCGTTAGAGAGAGAACTTGAAAAAATGACGCTGGCAGATGTGGTAAAAGATGCCAGAACCTGTATGGCAAAAGAAACAGAATAGAGAAAGACAGTGCCTGTCAGAGGACATGCTCCCTTTTAAGCAAATGTTGAAAAAGGAAAACAATTTGCTTGGAAGGGAATTTTTTATGGCAAAATGAAAAAAATATGGTTGTAACTATTGACATTACAATTAAGAGGGGTTATACTGTTGTTGTAAACAAGGTTATTACAACGAACAAATGAAAAAGGAGCATAACATCATGAATGAAGTCGTAAAATTTTTACAGGAAAACCCGGTACAGTATCTTGCAACCATTGGACGTGACGGAAAGGCAAAATGCCGTCCCTTTATGTTCTGCTTTGAAAAAGAGGGGAAATTATGGTTTTGTACCAATCACACCAAGGATGTTTTTAAGGATATGAAAGAGAATCCCTATGTGGAAGTGACCGTATCCAGCCCGGATTATACCTGGATTCGATTGAACGGAAAAGCTGTTTTTGAGGATAATCGGGAGGTAAAAGAAGCCTGCATGGAGAATCCTATTGTAAAGGGACAGTACGAAACCGCAGACAATCCGATTTTTGAAGTGTTTTATTTGGCAGAAGCAAAAGCGGTTCTTGCAGATTTCTCCGGTAACCCGCCGAGAACCTATACATTTTAAGGATATTTTATAAGAGAAACGGGGGATTTTTATGACTGCACAGGAATGTTTGAAGTATATTGTGAAGGAACTGCATACTGTGGTGTTTTCCACAGTGGATGAAAAAGGCTATCCCGTCACTTGCGCCATTGATATGATGGATGGAGATGAAAGCAGTCTGTATTTTCTGACGGCCAGAGGAAAGCAGTTCTTCAGTCGCCTGAAAGCCAACAGACATATTGCGTTTACCGCCCTCCGGGGAAAAGATACCCTTTCCAGTATAGCGGTTTCCGTACAGGGAGAGGCAAAAGAACTGGGCAGCGGCAGAGTGGAAGACTTGTTTCAGAAAAATTCTTATATGTATGAAATTTATCCCACACGACAGTCGAGAGAAGCTTTGACCGTTTTTCAGATTTACAGGGGCCGGGGGGAATGGTTTGATTTGTCAAAAAAGCCCATAGAGCGCTTTGACTTTTCTTTCGGAGAAGCCAGCCGGAAGCAGGAGGGATATGTGATTACCCGGAAATGTATTCACTGCGGTGTGTGCAGTCAGACTTGTCCCCAGCAGTGTATTGACGTCGCTGCCGGGGTTATCAGGCAGCAAAATTGTCTGCACTGCGGAAACTGTTACCGCAGATGTCCGGTTAAAGCTGTAGAAAGGAGAGGACGAGGTGACACAGAGTGAAAGAAGACTTAAAAAGTGTATCCATAACAAATTGTGATACATAAAGTGTTGAATTTTCAAAATCTTCCAGTATAATTAGGGGCAGAAATCATAACAGGATATAAGTTGCGCAAGCATTCATAGAGAAACCGGTGCAAGTCCGGTACGGTCCCGCCACTGTAACAAGGAGTTTTTGCAGCGTATGCCACTGAAGGAAAACTTTGGGAAGGTGCTGTAGAAGCGGTGAGTTGAAGTCAGGAGAACTGCTTATATCTTTGGGAAGTTTCTCACGGCTGATGAGAACTCTTAAAATACGGTTAGGTACAAATAACAATATCGAATTTTATGAGTAGAGACAGTCTGTATATGCATATATCAGATTGTCTTTTTGCCGTTATAAAAACAGGAGGTGGAAGATTTTGAAAAAAGAAAACCTGGGCAGGCGGCTTTTGCAAATCGTAATTGTGCTTTTTGGAATCAGCTTTTTTACCTTTGGCCTGACCTATTTGTCCCCTGGTGACCCGGCAGAAATTATGCTTACCGAATGTGGAAATATTCCCACACCGGAGCTTTTGGAGCAGACCAGGGCAGAACTGGGGCTGGACAAGCCTTTTCTGGTGCAGTACGGAAACTGGTTAAAAGGGGTGCTGACCGGTGATATGGGAAAATCCTATTCCATGAAGGTTCCGGTGGTGGAAAAACTGGTATCCTGCTTTTTTCCTACCCTCAAGCTGGCACTGGCATCTTTGCTTATTATGATATTGTTTTCCATACCACTGGGAATATTGTCAGCAGTTTATCACAACCGCTGGCCGGACTATCTGGTGCGGGGCCTGACTTTTTTCGGCGTTTCGGTTCCCAATTTCTGGATTGGTCTGATTCTGCTCAGTATTTTCGGGGTGCAGCTTCGGTGGGTGACCGTGTCCGGGGGAAGTACCGATTTTAAATCCCTGGTGTTGCCGGCTGTTACCCTGGCTATTGCCATGTCTGCCAAATACACCAGACAGGTGCGGATTGCCGTGCTGGAAGAGCTGCAGCAGGATTACGTTACAGGGGCCCGTATGAGGGGACTTTCAGAGAAAAAGATTTTGTGGAAACATGTGCTTCCCAATGCTACGCTTCCTCTGGTAACGCTTTTGGGGCTTTCCCTGGGCAGTCTGCTGGGCGGAACGGCAGTGGTGGAAATTATTTATAACTGGCCGGGGCTTGGAAGCATGGCGGTAAAAGCCATTTCCTGCAGGGATTATCCTTTGGTGCAGGGCTATGTTTTGTGGATTGCCCTGCTCTACATGGGCATTAATCTTTTGGTAGACCTTTCCTATGAACGGCTGGACCCAAGACTGAAGGAGGAGCGGTAAGTGAAAATTTGGAAATTTTTGAAGACAAACAGGCAGTTTACACTTTTTCTCACACTGGCTCTGGGGATTGCCGCCATTGCCGTATTTGCACCGTGGATTGCTCCCAAAGATCCCTACGAGGCGGTGATGAGCCATTCTTTGCAGGCGCCGGGAGGAGAATATCTCTGCGGTACGGATAAGCTGGGAAGAGATGTGCTTTCCAGAGTTATCTACGGCACCCGTTCTTCTCTGGTCATGACCCTTTGTCTGGTTGCCGTGATTTTTGTGGTGGGAACTGCGCTGGGAATTCTGGCCGGATATTTCGGCGGGTTTGTGGATGCCGTGATTATGAGGATTGCAGATATGATGATTTCCTTTCCCGGACTGGTGCTGGCTATTGCCATTGCAGGTCTTTTAGGACCCAGTATGGTCAATGCCGTCCTTGCCATTTCGGCGGTGAGCTGGACAAAGTATGCCAGACTGGCTCGAAGTATGGTGCTGAAAATAAAGAAAAATCTTTACATTGAGGCAGCCGTAGTAACAGGAACCCGAAATCATAAAATCATTCTGAACTACATTTTGCCCAATATGATTACCACCATGGTGGTGACTGCGGCAACAGATATCGGAACCATGATGTTGGAACTGGCGTCCCTGTCCTTTCTGGGATTCGGCGCCCAGGCTCCGGTTCCCGAGTGGGGGCTTATGCTCAACGAGGGCAGAACTTATCTGACCAAGGCTCCCTGGCTGATGTTGTATCCGGGAATTGCCATCGTCATTGTGGTTGTTGTGTTTAATATGCTGGGAGACAGTATCCGTGATATTTTAGACCCCAGACAGGAAAAGAAAAGGAGAGCGTAATGAAAAAGAAATGGGTAAGAAGAATATGCAGCACTCTGTTGGCAGGAAGTATGGCGGCGTCTCTGCTGACCGGATGCGGGAGTGGAAACGGAGAAAAATCAGAAGGCAGTGCCTCCTCCTCTTCTGCACAGGAAAAGCAGGAACTGACGATTGGTGTAACCAGCTTTGCAGATACACTGGAACCGACAGAGCAGTATTTCAGCTGGGTGGTATCCCGGTATGGAATCGGTGAAACACTGGTAAAATTTGATGAAAAGGGAGAGATTGTACCCTGTCTGGCAGAAAGCTGGGAAAATAGCCAGGACAAGCTGACCTGGACTTTTAAAATCCGTGAGGGCGTGAAGTTTTCAAATGGAGAAGAAATGACACCGGAGCTGGTAAAAGCCTCTCTGGAGAGAACCTTTTCTCTAAGCGACCGTGCGGAAACCTTTTTCGCGCCTGCCTCCATAGAAACAGAGGGACAGAATCTGAAAATCACCACCAAAGAACCGGTGGCAGTCCTTCCGGGCAGCCTTGCGGATCCGCTGTTTCTCATTGTGGATGCCAATGCGGATACGGAGTCCTTTGCCATGTCCGGTCCTATCTGCACAGGACCTTATGCGGTGGAATCCTTTAGCCCCACGGATTCCTGCGTGGTAGTGAAAAATGAATATTACTGGGGTGGGGAGGTACCCCTTGAAAAGGTGGTATTAAAATGTATCGACGACCAGACCACCCGTTCCATGGCTTTGCAGACAGGGGAAATCCAGATTGCCTACAATTTGAAAACGGAAAACCTGGCAGATTTTGAAAACGATGACAGTATTCAGGTGCAGGAGCTGGAATCCCTGCGCTCCACCTACGCCTTTATGAATCAGAACGGCGTTTTAAAGGACAAAGCGTTAAGACAGGCTATCATTCGGGCATTGGACCGGGAAACCTACTGCAGCACACTGCTGGAAGGGGGCGCAACACCGGGAAAAGCGCCGGTTCCTCCAACGTTGGACTTTGGCTTTGACCAGCTTCAGGACGAAAATGCCTATGACCCGGAAGGCGCAAAGGCTCTGCTAAAAGAGGCAGGATATATAGACAAGGATGGGGACGGCTTTGTAGAGCAGCCATCCGGAGAAAAACTGGAATTGAATTTCGTTATTTATACCAGCCGGGAAGAGTTGAATGTGTATGCACAGGCAGCCCAGTCCAGCTTAAAGGACATTGGCATCAACGTAAAACTCAATACCGTAAGCTATGAAACCCTGCTGGATATGCGGGATGCAGGGGAGTTTGATTTGCTTATCTGGAATGTTCTGGTGGCAAATACAGGAGACCCGGAAAAGTATCTCCGAGAAAACTGGTACAGCACTTCCGCGTCGAACCAGACGGGCTATAAGAACGAAGAGGCAGATAAGCTTTTAGACCAGCTGGCGCAGGAATTTGACCCAGAGAAACGAAAAGCTTTGATTATTCAGATACAGCAGCTGATTATGGATGATGCGGCAACCGTCTTTTTTGGCTATGAAACCACATACCTGTTTTCCTCCAAAGAGGTGCAGGGAGCCACCCTGTATCCCATGGACTATTACTGGCTGACAAAGGACATTGCATTTGCAGAATAGAGAGGCAGATTATGCTGGAAATAAGAGATTTGACGATTCAATACGAAGGACAGCCGCCTGTGCTGGAGCATTTTAACCTTTCTATGAAAAAAGGGGAAATCATCAGTATTGCAGGAGAAAGCGGCAGTGGAAAGACCACGGTTATCCGGGCTATTTTGGGCGCTTTGGCAGGCGGCGGGAAAATTACAGAGGGTGAAATCCTGTTCCTTGGCGAATCCCTGACGGAAAAATCCCCAAAAGAATGGAGAACCTTAAGAGGCACGAAGATTTCCATGATTTTTCAGGACTGCGGGGGAACCTTAAATCCCATCCGGAAAATCGGCAGTCAGTATGTGGAATATATCTGTACCCACAGTAGGGCTTCCAAACAGGAAGCATGGAACCGGGCTGTTCATATGCTGAAAAAAATGCATCTGCCTGACGGAGAAGCTGTGATGAAAAGCTATCCTCATCAGCTAAGCGGCGGTATGCGGCAGAGGGTGGGAATTGCCATGGCTATGACCTTTCAGCCCCGGCTTTTGCTGGCAGACGAGCCCACCAGCGCGCTGGATGTGACGACTCAGGCGCGGATTGTCCGCCAGATGATGGAACTTCGAAGGGATTATCAGACAGGAATTATCATGGTGACGCATAATCTGGGCGTAGCGGCCTATATGGCAGATAAACTGCTGATTATGCAGAACGGAAAGGTGCTAGACCAGGGAAGTACAGAAGAAGTGCTGCACAATCCGAAAAGCGATTATACCAGAAAGCTTTTGGCAGCAGTACCGGAAATGGAGGGAGCGCGTTTTGTTTGAGAAAAGAGAATGTATTTTGCAGGCAAATCATCTGGTGCGGCAGTTTCCGGCGCCAAAGAAAAAAGTGCTGACAGCCTGTAATGACATCAGTCTGGAAGTTTACAGAGGAAAGACGCTGGGAATCGTAGGGGAAAGCGGCTGCGGAAAATCGACTCTGGTGCGGATGCTGATGCAGCTGGAGCAGCCGGATAGAGGAGAAATCCTTTTTCACGGAAAGAATCTGGCTGAAATGACTGCAAAAGAGAAATGGCTGAACCGGCAGAAGATGCAGATGGTATTTCAGGACCCGCTGGCGTCCTTTCATCCCAAACGAAAAGTCATTGACATTCTCACCGAGCCGTTGGAAAATTATAAGAGACTGAAAAAAGGGGAAAAAGAGGCGAAGGCAAAAGAACTTCTGCGTATGGTGGAACTGCCGGAAGACCTTCTCTGGCGGTATCCCCATAGTATGAGCGGCGGACAGCGGCAGAGAATCGGCATTGCCAGAGCCCTTTCCCTGGAACCGGAAATTCTCATTTGTGATGAAGCCACGTCAGCGCTGGACGTTTCGGTACAGAAGACAGTGATTGAATTGCTGGTAAGACTTCAGAAGGAAAAGCATATCAGTATGGTCTTTATCTGCCATGACATTGCTCTGATTCAGTCCTTTGCCCATCAGATTGCGGTGATGTATCTGGGCCATGTGGTAGAGTTGCTTCCGGGGGAGCAGGTTGGAAGTCATGGAGCACATCCCTACACACAGGCTTTGCTGCAGGCTCTTTTCTCCGTCCGGGATGACAGACGAAAAGAGATAGAAGGTCTGGAGGGAGAAGTGCCCAGTCCCTGTGATTTGCCAAAGGGCTGTCCTTTTTGGAGCCGCTGCAGATACGGGACGGAAACGTGCAGGGAAGAAAAACCTAAATTGAAAGAAATTGCCCCGGGGCATCTGGCTGCATGCCACCGGTTGTAAGAGAGGAAGAAAAAGATATGGAGATGAAACAACTGCAGTATTTTGTGGTAAGCGCAGAGGCAGGGTCTTTGAGCAAAGCCGCAGAACTTTTGTACACGACCCAGCCCCATGTAAGCATGACCATTCAGAAACTGGAGTCCAGTCTGGGGGTTCCTCTGCTGAAACGGAGCAAAAAAGGCGTGGTGATGACAAAAGAAGGGGAACTGGTTTACGAACAGGTAAGAGAGATTCTCAAAAGCCTGCAGACGATTCAGGATGTGAAAAACCTGGAAAAGAAGGAGCCTCTTTTAGTAGCTGCCATGCCAAGCAGTTGTTTCGCCGGAATCTTTGCTTCCTTTTATGCAAAAGCGGAAGGAATGCAGGCAGGGTACTGGGAAGGAGCTTTGGATAAGGTCATTCACCGCACGGCCCACCGCCAGGCACAGGTAGGTCTTGTATTCATTTCCTCGCATCAGAAAAAGGCCTCAGAGCGACTTTTGAAAAAGATGAGGCTGGAATTTCACCTGCTGAGGGAAACAAAGCTGGCTCTTTATGTGGGGCCGAAAAGTCCGTATTATGAACAGAAAACCATAAAAAAAGCAGACCTGCAGAAGATTTCCCTGGTGCAGAATATGGCAGAGGAAATCCCTTCTTTTTACAATCTCAATTCCCGTCATTTAAAAGGCGAGATACCGGATGGGGCAAAAGCGGTAAACGGTGTTCTGGTGAACAGCGCCCATGCTATGAAGCAGCTGCTTTTAAAAACAGAGCTGGGAAATATCAGCACCGGATTTGATTTGTGCTGTGACAAGAAAAGCAGGCTCCATAAGCTGGAACTGGAGGACTGTGGGGCAGATATTTCCTGCGGCTACGTCAGACGGGCGGATACAGAGCCTGGAATCTGCACAAAACAGTTTTTGGAATTTCTGGAAGACAAATTCGCAGAAATGCATTGACACTTTGACTAACATTGTGTAGTATAGAGTAGAAAGAAAGGTATAACTGCATAATAATAACGGTCACCGGATGTGTTACATGTCCGGAGTTAAAAAGGAAATCCGTGTAAATCGGATACAGTCACCTCTACTGTGAAATGGACAAGGAAATAGTACCATTGGGGAAAACCCGAGAAGGTATTTCTGCGGAAGAAGTTGAGTCAGAAGACTTGCCGTTATAAACGTTTCGTGTTTCCGGGCTGAGGATGTTTTGCGGTTTTACAATATGAAAATTTAATATGGTAAAGTGATAATAGAGGCTCTTTTGTCTGGTAAAGATGAGAGAGCCTTTTTTGCATGCAAAATTTCCTCAAAACAAACATAGGACAATTATGCAGAATAAAAAGAAAAGGAGAAAACATATGAAACACAAGAAACGACGTGCGGGCAGCCGAATGCTCAGTATTGTTCTGGCCATGGTTCTCATGGTATCGGGTATTACTGTGCCGGTGCAGGCAGACACATTGCCCGCAGCAGAAGAAAGCACTGCTTATGAGCAGCAGGCAGAAAACGTGGAAAGTACGGAACATTACCAGGAGCCGGAAAATCAAGAGTCAGAAATTCAGGAGCCGGAAGAAGCGGTGCAGCCGGAAGCGGGTGAAACAGAGCAGATTTCGGTTCCTGAAATGGTGCCGGGAGAGGCAGAAACCACGGAAGACCAGGCCGCAGAAGAAAAGCCCTATGTATACTTCCAGTATGATGACGGAAGAATACAGGAAATGGATGAAAACAACACCTTTACTTTAAATGCCATGGACGAAGGTACTTTTGTTCTGGCAGGCACAGACAAACGGCCAGACTGGAATGTATCCGCAAAAGTGTATACATCGGATATAGAATATACCAAACACTATTGGGTAAATGCCAGCGGACGGTATCAGCCGGCAGACCTCCGGGTTGTGGAAGGTTATGTCTGCAACGCAGACAACATGGGAGAAGTCTTCCAGAGATTTAAAATCAACAATGTTTCCAGTAATGTGGAAGAGCTGAAGGTTTTCGTAGGAGACCAGGAAGTATCTTTGGACAAACCTTACGAAATGCACGGAACAGACAGCGGAGTTGCCTATTTAAAGGCCAGAGTCAAAGGCTCAGACGAATTTAAGAAGGTTCCCGTCGCCGCTATGTATCATGAGAATATCAGCGGCCCCGGCATTATCCAGAATCATGCTGAGGGCAGCAAATTCACCATGGAAAGCGAAGGAGAGGCTGTTTTCAAGCTTGGCATGGGGGAAGATAAACAACGCCTTTCCAAAGAGTTTAAGGTCATCTCCAAAAACGTAGCGTTGGAAGACTTTCAGGTTACTGTTCCAAGTGTCTGGTATATAGATTCCTGGAATCCTCTGGGCGGTTACTATGTAGGTATCACCAAAGGAAATGACCCGGATGATTATAACTGCAGCTTTACGCCGTATAATGCCACAAATCAGAAGCTTGTCTGGGAGGCAAAGACACCGGAAATTGCAGAGTTTATGGAATATTTCGGAAACGGCATTGTGCCAAAGAAGGCAGGCGTGGCAAAATTCCATATTTACAGCCAGGAAGATAAGGATATTTCTCAGGACATTAGTGTGGAATTCAAATATAAATACCCCCTGCAAAAGGCAGAATCAGAAAAGGATACCTATGAACTGGAAGAAGGCAGTTCCAAAAGCGTTCAAATTACACCAACACCTTCCAATGCTACGGAGCAGAGATTTAACTGGTCTTACAGCAAGGAAGGAATTGTAGAAGTTACAGATGAAGTGCAGACAGTCGTTGGAAATGTAAATGCACCCAGAAAAACCGTACACACCATTAAGGCAAAAAAAGCCGGAGAAGTACAGGTAATAGGAACACCCTGGGACGCTACGGCAGACTGCAAGCCTGTACAGTTTACTGTGTTGGTCAGCAAGGGCGGTATAGTTCCCGACGATACAGACTATACGGCTTTGGTGAAAGAGGATATACAGCATGGCATGGATTATCTGCAGAAAGAGCCTGTAAATGCATACGGAGACGAATGGAATATTTTCACAACCCTTCGTGCAGGCGGAACCATCAGCCAGGAAAATCTGGACGCTTATTATGCCAGTGTGTCGGAAAAATTAAAAACAGGGCTGACAAAGCTTCGGGCCACAGATGTGGCAAGAGTCAGCATTACCTTGGCAGCTATGGGAAAAGATTTGACAGATATTGACGGTGTCAATCTGATGAAGGCGCTCTATAATGATGAACTGAAGATGAAAATCGGCAAAGATACCTCCAATGCCCCTATATGGGCTTTGATTGCACTGGATTGTCAGAATGCAGATATTCCAAAGGATGCAGTATGGACAAGAGAGAAGCTGATTCAGCACATTCTTACTTTCCAGACCCAAGAAGGCGGTTTCGGACTGACAAATAACAAATTCAGCAGTATTGATATGACAGGTATGGCGCTGCAGGCGCTGGCTCCTTACAGGAACAATGATTCTTATCCGGAAGTGAAAACAGCGTTTGACAAAGCTCTGGAACACATGAAAGAAAATATGACAGAGAATGCAGGATTTCTTCTGGATAGCGGAAAAGAAAACAGTTGTACAACCGCACAGGTTCTTACGGCCCTTACCGCAGCAGGCATTGATCCTCTGGACAAAAGCAACGGATTCACAAAAACGGGAAATAAGAATATCGTAAAAAATCTGGACAGCTACAAGGCAGAGAGCGGCTTTATGTGGCAGCAGGGACAGAAAGGCAATGGCATGGCTACCCAGCAGGTGACTTACGCAATGGAAGCGTACAGGCGCTTTGCAGAAAATGAAAACCGTTTGTATGACCTTACAGATGCGATGGATAAGGATACCGCAGCAGTAAAATCCGTTATCAAACAAATTGATGCCATCGGAGAAGTAACGCTGGAAAGCGAAGCGGCAATCAAAGCAGCCAGAACTGCCTATGACAAGCTGACAGAAGCGCAGAAGAAGTTAGTAACCAACTATGGAAAACTGACAGAGGCAGAGGAGAAACTGGCAGAGTTAAAAGAGCAGGCGGCAGACCAGAAAGCAGCTGATGCAGTAATCGAAAAGATTAAGGCCATTGGAGAAGTGACACTGGAAAGTAAGAACGACATTGAAGAAGCCAGAGCTGCTTATGACAAGCTGACAGATTCCCAGAAGAAATTAATAAGTGAAGACGTTCTTAAACTTTTGGAAAAGGCCGAGGAAGACCTGAAAAAACTGGAGGAAGAAGCCGGAAACGGTCATGTAGTGGTATCCGTAGAGAGATTTACTATCGGACAGGGCTACATCCACGAGCCGGTAATCGTGCCGTTTGAAAAAGGTGATAATGCGGTTGATATTCTGAAAAAAGTCATTGGAGCAGAAAACTGGGTGGGAGAAGACGGTTCGGCAGCATATCTGGAAGCCATTAAGGGAGCAGATCTTGGTTCAGACCATGTAAAAGTACCGGATTATATTTCCGAAAAACTTGGAGGCCCGACAACCGAAGAAGCATTGGAAAACGGAAAATCCCAGGAGGGAGATGCCCTTGGTGAATTTGACTACAGCTTTATGTCCGGCTGGATGTACCATGTAAATGGCGTGGAAGTGGGTTATGGAATGGCAAGCTATGTACCAAAAGACGGAGATGTACTCAGATATCAGTTCACATTGTGGGGATACGGCACAGACCTGACCGGATATGAGTATGGAAACACGGATCCGGTATTGGATATCTGCAATAAAGATGAAATCACAAGAGTTATGGCAGAAGTCAATGAAGACAGAGACATGCTTATGGCTGCACCGGCAGTGAAAGCGGCCTATGATAAAGCAGTGGAACTGGTTTCCGCAGTGATTACTCCAAAAGCTGAAATTGAAACAGCAACGGAAAATCTGAAAAAGGCTATGGAAGAGGCAAAAGAGCAGATGAGTCAGGATAAACTGGCAGCCGAAAGTGTAATTGCAAAGATTAACGCCATCGGAGAGGTCACTCTGGAAAGCGAAGCAGTTATTACAGAGGCAAGAACTGCTTATGATAAGCTGACGGATGCACAGAAAGAATTGGTAGGAACAGAAAATCTTGCAAAATTGACAGATGCGGAGAAGAAACTGGCAGAATTGAAACAGCAGGCCGAGGAAGACCAGAAGGTAGCCAATGCAGTAATCGAAAAGATTAACGCCATCGGGGAGGTCACTCTGGAAAGCGAAGCGGCTATTACAGAAGCCAGAGCTGCATATGACAAGCTGACAGAAGCGCAGAAAAAGTTTATAAGCGAAACGGAACTTAAAACACTGAAAGCTGCAGAAGCAAAACTGAAAGTGTTGAAACAGCAGGCAGCTGCAGACCAGGAAAAAGCCAATGCAGTAATCGAAAAGATTAACGCCATCGGAGAAGTAACCCTGGAAAGCGAAAAAGCTATTACAGAAACAAGAACAGCTTATAATGCTTTGACAGATGCTCAGAAGAATTTGGTAGGAGAAGACAATCTTGCAAAGCTCACCACTGCAGAGAAGAAACTGGCAGAACTGAAAGAGCAGGCAGAAAATCAGAAGAAAGACCAGGCGGCAGCAGATGCAGCTGCAGGTAAGATTGATGCTATCGGGGATAAGATTACTCTGGAAAGCAAAGCAGCCATTGAAGCAGCCAGAAAAGCCTATGACGCTTTGACAGATGCTCAGAAGAAGCTGGTAAGCAAAGAAACTCTTGCCAAGTTGGAAAAAGCAGAGGAAGAGTTGAAGAAACTGGAAGATAACAACCAGAATCCAAACCCAAACCCAGGCAAACCGGAAAGTGTAAAAATGCTGGTAAATGAAAAATACGGCGTGAAACTGGAAGGAGAGGGTCTGACCTCTGATATGGAACTGGCAGTTACTCCAATCGGAAAAGACAATGCAGACGTAGAAAAGATGAGAAAAGAAATTGCTTCTGACAAATCCGTATTCCGTCTGTACAACATCAAACTCACAAAGAATGGAAAAGAAATCGAACTTCCGTCTGCGTGTGTATTATCCATTCCGGTAGGAAAGGATTATAATGGCAAAGAATTGACTGTACTTCACTGCAGCGATTCCAAAGTGGAAAAACTGACCGGAAAGGTAACCGATGAAGCTGTTTCGGTAGAGGTAAAGAGCTTAGACAGCTTTGGCGTAGTCATTGACACACCGGCCTCCAACGGAAACAATGGTTCCGGAAACCATGGAAATAACGGCAGCAATGGAAGTGGAAACAATGGAAGCGGAAACAGTGGAAGCGGTACATTAAAAGGCACAGGTGCCAAGACAGGTGATGAAGCACCAATCAGCGTTCTGCTGCTCATGCTGGCAGTATCCGCGGCAGCTTTTGGAACAGCTGTTTATAAGAAAAATAGACAGCAGATGAAATAAGGACAGCAAAAACGGCAAAGTTCTTCGGGACTTTGCTGTTTTTTACAAATTCCTTGACATTTTCTGCCTGTTTGTGTAGTATGGTAATAGATTCATAACTGCATACACATGATGGTCTCTGCACGCAGAAAATGCAGAGTTAAAAGGGAAATCGGTGGAAGTCCGATACAGTTGCCTCTGCTGTGATGTTGACGAAGAAACAGTTGCCATTGAACTTACAAGAAGTTTGAGAAGGCGTTTCCGAGGGTGAGACTAAGTCAGAATATCTGCCATTATTTTAAAAATATTTCCGGGCGGAGGAGATTTTGTTGTTGTATGCATTTTAAAATTTCATAATTCAAAAGAACAGAGTTCCTTTACCGGAAAATGGTGAGGGGGCTCTTTTTTATGTGTATCAGGAAAGATAGAGGAAGGATGAGAGCATGAACAGAAAAAAATTAAAGCTTGTAGTGTCAGCCATGTCCATTCTGCTGGCAGTGCAGTCTCCGGGGGCAGTTCTGGCAGATACAGGACAGGAGACAGCTGTGGAGGCACAGGTTTCCACAGAAGAAACGGTATCAGAACCGGGTACGGAAGAAATATTAAACGGCATGGGCACAGAAATCACACAGGAGTCTGAAGGTTATCAGGAGGAAATCCTTCCGGGAACTGCGGATGAGGTGCTGCCGGGAACCGGAGAAGAGGAAAGTCAGATTTTGCGGGGGACTGCAGACATTGCCGAGGCCCAAAATCCTACCGTCCAGGAAGCTCTTGATAAGGCGGAAAAGTATCTGCAGTCTGCGGTGACTTCTCCGGTGGTGGATACTATTGGAGGCGAATGGTCTGTGATGGCCATGGCCAGAGCCGGATACTTGAGCGACACGGCAAAAGCAAATTATCTGGCAAATTTATATATGAAACTAGATGACACAAACGGAGTGCTTCACAACGCAAAATATACGGAATATTCCAGAGTCATCATGGCGCTGTCCTCTATTGGAACAGACCCTTCCCGGATAAATGGCTATAATCTGCTGAAGCCATTAGCAAAATTTGAGAAGGTGAATCAACAGGGCATTAACGGAACTATTTTTGCCCTGATTGCGCTGGATACGAAAGATTACGAAATTCCTGAGCGAGAAGGAGAAGGAACCCAGACTACCCGGGAAAATCTGATTCAGAAAATCCTTTCACAGGAACTTTCCGGCGGCGGCTGGGCTTTGCAGGGGAAAGTGGCAGACCCGGATATTACTGCTATGGCTATGCAGGCGCTGGCGCCGTATAAAGAACGGGCAGACGTTGGTGCGGCTTTAAACCGGGGATTGGATAAGCTGGCTTCCATGCAGGACGCAGACGGCGGATACGGCAGTTCTTACATTTCTGAAGGGGAAGAACCGGTAAAAAATCTGGAGAGTACGGCACAGGTCGTGATTGCTCTGTCAGCCATTGATGTATCTCTTTTGGAACAGGATAAATTTATGAAAAACGGAAAAACCCTGCTGGATGAAATCCTGAGATTCCAAAAAGAAGACGGTTCTTTTGAGCATATAAAAGGCGGCGGCAGTGATGCCATGGCAACCGACCAGGGAACTTTAGCCCTTCTGGCCTGGTCCAGGGCGGTAAACGGGCAGACCAGTCTGTACGACATGACAGATACAGAGACCCCCGATGAGGGAACGGAATCGGAAGAAAATATAGAGGCCTTCCGCAGTAAACTGAATGCGCTGCCGGAACAGATTACACTTGCAGAAAAACAAAGGGTTTATAATCTCAAAGTCGAACTGGAACTTTTGAAAGACTTTGAAGAAAAAGAAAGTTTCCGCAACATTTTGCAGGCAAAGGGAGAAGAAATAGACAGACAGGAAGCAGAAGTAGAAGCGTTGGATCATCGCATCTGGAATGAGTTAAATCCTTTGAAGATTACTTTAAAAGAAAAAGATACCGTGGAAGAACTGCTTTCTATTTATCATACGCTTCCCGAAAATAATAAGTCTTTTGTCACAAGAATCGATGACTTGAGAATTGCAGAAAGCATTGTGGACAAGCTGGAGAGAGGCATTATTGGAAAGGAAATTTTTGAGAAAGCCCAGGCTTCCAGAATGGATTATATTTATGAAGGAGAAGGCTACACCATTCGCGTAAAAGGAAAGAAGATAGCAGAACCGGCGGATATGAATGCAGAGGTGGAAATTCAGCAGAAAGAAGACGCCCTGCAGTTTGCGCTGAAACACGAAGGCGCGCTTCCCGGTGAAGTGGAAATTTCCATGCCCTGTACGTTTAAAGACGGTGTGTTTATGTTGTATAACATCAACGGGAATGAGATGCAGTGGACCGGCGCTGTGGACGGTGTGCTGACCTGTGATGTATCCGCAGGCGGAATTTACACCCTGAAAAAGGGGAATATGGGATTTGAAGATGAGACAGAAGCCCTTTCCGGCACCAGTGACGTTACGACAGATGAAAGCGTTCTGAAAGGTACGAAGAAATCTGCAAATACCGCGAAAAAGAGTACGTCTGCAGGCAGTGCGAAGAAATCTGCAGCGAAAAAGAAAACCGAATCCAACACCACAGAAGCTGAGGTGAAGAACGGTGTAGTGGAAAAGGCGGCTTTTGAAGCCGTGAAGGGAAAGGATAAAAACCTGAAAATCAAGGGAGAAACGGGCAAGGATAAACCGTATACCCTGACGGTCAACGGCAAGGATATCAAGACAGTGAAAGATATGAAAGTCGGTATCCGGGAAGGCAGTGATTATGCAGAAGATATTCAGAAATTGTCTGAAAACCCCTATATTTTCTCCTTTGATGAGAAGGGCGAACTTCCGGGAGAAATGCAGGTGGAGCTTACCACCGGTCAGGAGGACGGCAAATACCTTTTGATGAAATACAAGGAAAAAGAGCGAAAAGCAGAGTATATCCAGAAGGTTACGGTAAAAGATAAACAGACGAAATTTCTTGTGAAGACAGGCGGCGAGTATTTCCTTGCAAAGAAAGCAAAGACAAAATCTTTAAACGAACTGGAGGAAAAGGAGGCTGCTTCTGCGGCACCCAATACAGAGAAAACGGTTACAGCAAAAAAAAGTACAGGAGCAGATGCTGAAAACAGTAAAAAAACCAGCGCAGAAGCGGCAGAGGAAAAAAGTGCATTACCGGCAGTTTTAACAGGTACTGTGGTGGCGCTGGCCGGAATTGCAGGCGGCATTATCTGGTATATCAAAAGGAAAAGACAGTAGGTGGAATACATGAGAAAAACAATCAGAAAAACAATGGGAATTCTGGCGCTGGCTGCAGCACTTGCTTTTACAACAGTTGGCTGCGGTACGGAGAAACTGGCTGTGCCGGGGCAGGAGAAAACCGCGGACAGCGATGCCTGGACGGAGACAGAAGGAACCAAGAAAAAAGATACCGGGAAAAAAGCAGAAGAGAAAAAGACGGACAGCGCAGAAAAAGAGGAAGCGTTGGAAGCTGGGGAAGACGAGTACCTGGATGTCGAGTCTGCGGAAGACAGAGAGGCAGATTATACGAAATACCAGGAGAACAAATCCTCGGAACAAAGTGCAGCAGGAAATGCAGACAGCCATACAGAGAAGGGGGAGGACAGTTCTGGCGAAGGGAGTACGGGGAGCAATGGAACGGTAACCTACAGTGACGGTACGTCTACAGAGCAAGACCAGTATCTGACAGACCCCATTCCGGAAGGAAAGCCGAACCCCGTAGAACCGGGGAGCGTGGAAATCGACAAGAGTAAGCCGGGAACCTGTTATCTGAGCATTTCCTGTGACACCATACTGGACAATATGTCAGATTTGACAGAGGGAAAGGATGTACTGGTGCCGGAGGATGGTGTTATTTTCAGTGAGCGGGAAGTGACTTTCTATCAGGGAGAATCTGTGTATGATGTATTGCTGAGAGAAACCCAGAACAACCGTATTCATATGGAAGCCAGCTTCACCCCAAAGTACAACAGCGCTTATGTGGAAGGTATCAACAACCTGTATGAATTTGACTGCGGGAGATATTCCGGCTGGATGTATGAGGTCAATGGCTGGTATCCCAACTATGGCTGCAGCCGTTATCAGGTAAAAGAAGGGGATGTGATTCACTGGAATTATACCTGTGATTTGGGACGCGATTTAGGACAGTATTGGGAAGAGTGATATGAGACAGGATACTTTTTCTGCCTTCCATCCGGTCAATAACTTTCTTTATTTTGTACTGGTTATCGGGTGCTCTATGTTTCTGATGCACCCGGTCTTTCTGGGACTTTCCTGCCTGGGTGGAATGGCGTACTACATCTATTTAAAACACTGGAAAGCATTAAAAACAGCATTATGGCTGATGCTGCCGGTCTTTCTGATTTCGGCAGCTGTAAATCCCCTGTTTAACCACCAGGGGATTACTCTGATTTTATACCTGAAAAACGGAAATCCTCTGACACTGGAGTCGATTCTCTACGGTCTGGCGGCTGGTGTTATGCTGGTCAGTGTGCTGAACTGGTTTTCCTGCTATCAGGTGGTTATGACTTCCGACAAATTCATTTATCTGTTTGGGAAGGCCATTCCTGCTGTGTCCCTGATTTTATCCATGGTGCTTCGTTTTGTGCCAAGGTTTAAAAATCAGATTGAGAAAATTTCCGATTCCCAGAAATGCATTGGCCGTGATGTGACAAACGGCAATGTGCTTGCAAGGGCAAAGCACGGCATGAAAATCCTTTCTGTCATGACGACCTGGGCGCTGGAAAATTCGGTGGAAACTGCAGATTCCATGAAGTCCAGAGGATACGGGCTCAGAGGTCGGAATAATTTTTCTATTTACCGTTTTGATACCAGAGATAAGCTGTTTTTGGGGATTCTGCTTTTGCTGGGCGGAAATATTTTTGCAGGAATTTTGACAAAGAGGGTGCATTTTTTGTATTACCCCATGTTGCGGATGAATACAAATACCCTGTGGGCCATGCTGGTGTATGTGTGCTATGGGATTTTGTGTTTTCTCCCTATAATCATAGATGTGACAGAGGATATAAAATGGCATTATATGAAATCAAAAATTTGAATTTTACTTATCCGGACACAGAACGTCCGGCGATACAAAACTTGAATTTTTCCATTGAACCGGGAGAATTTGTGGTTATCTGCGGAAAATCCGGCTGTGGAAAAACCACCCTTCTGCGGCATTTTAAAACCGTTCTGAGTCCTTATGGAAAGCGGGAGGGCGAAATCCTTTTTGAGGGAGAAAAGCTGGAGGAGGTGTCTGTGCGCAGGCAGTCTGCACAGATTGGCTATGTACTTCAGAGTCCGGACAACCAGATTGTCACGGATAAGGTCTGGCATGAACTGGCCTTTGGTGTGGAAAACTTAGGATATGACCAGCAGACCATACGCCTTCGGGTGGCGGAAATGGCCAGCTTTTTTGGGATTCAGAACTGGTTCGACAAGAATGTGGAAGAACTGTCCGGCGGGCAGAAGCAGCTTTTGAATCTGGCTTCTGTTATGGCTATGCAGCCAAAGGTACTGGTGCTGGACGAACCCACTTCCCAGCTTGACCCCATTGCCGCAGGAGAATTTCTTTCTACGATACGGAAGATTAATCTGGATTTGGGCGTTACCGTGATTCTCATTGAGCACAGACTGGAAGAGGTCTTTCCCATGGCAGATCAGGTGCTGGTACTGGAAGAGGGAAAGCAGATTTATTTTGATACGCCCCGGATGGTGGGAAAGGATTTGGCAGACAATGATTTGTTTCTGGCCATGCCAAGTCCGGTGCAGATTTACAATGGAACCGGTCAGGAAGGCGTCTGTCCCCTGACGGTATGCGAGGGCAGAAACTGGCTGGAGCAGCACTATGGAAGCTGCAAAAATATGCAGCACAGGGAATGTTTCCGGCACAGAAAACAGGAAAGGGACTATGTGGTTGAGGCAAAAGAAGTCTGGTTTCGCTATGAAAAGGATGGGCGGGACATTGTAAAGGATTTATCTCTGCAGGTTCCCAAAGGCGAACTTTTCTGTATTCTGGGCGGAAACGGTACGGGAAAGAGCACCACGCTGTCTCTTCTTAGCGGAATTCACCGGCCCTACCGTGGGAAAATCCTTTTAAAAGGAAAAGAAATCCGCAAAATCCGGGATAAAGAATTGTTTCATCGTTTTCTGGGAGTTCTGCCCCAGAATCCCCAGACGCTGTTTGTGGGAAACACAGTGGAAGAGGATTTGTGGGAAATGTTTTCGGAACGTTCCCCCATCAGGCGAAAGGAAGACAGGGAAAAGATAGAAAAAGTCGTTGGGGATACGCAAATTGGGCATTTACTGCACATGCACCCCTATGATTTAAGCGGCGGGGAGCAGCAGAGGGCGGCGCTTGCCAAGGTACTGCTTCTGGAGCCGGAAATTCTGCTTTTGGACGAGCCTACAAAGGGGCTGGATGGATTTTATAAAAGCAGACTGGCGGAGATTTTCCAGAAACTGAAAGAACAGGGGATTACCATAGTCATGGTTTCCCATGACATTGAATTTTGTGCTGCCTATGGGGATACCTGCGCCATGTTTTTTGACGGAGGGATTGTGACGGCCTGCGCCGCTAAGGAATTTTTTACGGGAAACAGCTTTTATACCACAGCGGCAAACCGCATGGCCAGGCAGATTTTCCCGGATGCAGTAACAGTAAAGGATGTGATAGAAGCATGTCAAAGAAGCAGGCAACCGGAGTAGATACCAGGGCTATGCTGCCCTTATACGTCAGTCTTTTTGTAAGTCTGTGCGCCTCCTTTTTTCCGTGGATTTCCATACCTGTGCTGAAATATTCCCAGCTTCCGGTGACGTATACCTTCTGGGAGATGGAGCAGTGTGTAAAAAACATACAAACCAGTATTGAAATGGGCGGCAGGATGCGCATGGAATTGTTTGAGGCAGGAGAACTGGAAATGCTGCATAAAATCAGCATGGGACTGAAGGGCGCGGCAGGGCTTTTGATTCTTTTCATGGTTCTGTGCGGGGTTCTTTCTTATACAATGAAGAAAAAGAGCCTGGGGTATGTAAGATTTGCCTTTGTCTGGAGCAGTCTTATGGCCGTGGCGGCTTTTTGCTGCATAGGAGCGGCCAATCTTTTTATCAACGAAAGAATGGGAAGAGAGAGCAATTTCATCAATCTGACGATACACAGTTATATTCAACTGACGGCCTGGCAGTATGCGCAGCTGATTCTGTCTGTGCTTATGCTCATTTGGGCAGGAAAGCTTCTGGATACCCAGGCGGAATATGAAGTCCAGAAGTACATAGAGCGCAGTGTGAAGAAAGACCGGGGAGTGGGGAAAAGAACGCTGACTGCCATGGTGCTGATTCTTGTAGCCATTCCTTTTGTCATCTTTTTCGGGATTTTTTTCCTCAATGACAGAAGTGAAATTTTTATTTCCCTGTGTATCATCGGACTGGCTATGATACCTTTTTTCATGGTATTTGAAGAGCGAAAGCCCCAGGCCAGGGAAATCCTGCTCATTGCGGTGATGGCAGCTATTGCCGTGGCAGGGCGCATGGCGTTTTTTATGCTGCCCCAGTTTAAACCTGTGGCGGCCATTGTGATTCTGGCCGGTGTGGGACTTGGGGCAGAAGCCGGATTTCTCACAGGGGCTATGGCGGGGTTTGTGTCCAACTTCTTTTTCGGGCAGGGACCGTGGACGCCCTGGCAGATGTTTTCCTTTGGAATCATAGGGTTTCTGGCAGGTCTTTTGTTTCGCAGTCCCGGAAAAAGAAGCGGCAGCCGGAAAAAGGAGTGGAGACATAAAATTCTGCTCTGCATTTACGGCGGGCTGTCTACGCTGATTATTTACGGATTTTTCATGGATACGGCATCTGTGACTATGGTGGGACAGGATTTGTCCTGGCAGGCTTTTGCAGCCTCTTATGCCACCGGATTTCCGTTTAATGTGATACACGGAACATCTACCGTGATTTTTCTGTTCTTTCTGACCATTCCCATGGAACGGAAATTGGACAGAATCCGAAAGAAGTATGGAATTTTAGAAGTGTAAAGGGGTGTGAAAGTCATTGAGTGCAGCATATTTTTGTGCTAAAGTTTTAAATAGAGAATGGGAAAATGAAAAAGAAAGCAGGGGAAGGTACAATGGGAAGGACACTGACATGGAGAGCAAGAGAAAAGGATGTTTTCGACAGAGAATCGGGGAAAAATTTTAAGGGAAAGGTGCTGATACTGGACGATTGCTACCGCAGTATTCAGGACCAGGCCATGAAGAATAATGTAAAGGTGAAACAGGCGGAAATTCCGGATACCCTGGCTGTAATTGGAAATCAGAGTTTTTATCACTGTACCGGACTTAAAAATATTAATCTGGGAGAAGTTGCCCAAATCCGAAAAGAAGCCTTTTCCGGCTGTATCCGCTTAAAAGAAGCCGTGTTTTCGGATAAGCTGGAGATTCTTGGAAAGTCGTCTTTTGCCCAGTGCAAACGTCTGGAAAAAGTGGAACTGGAAAGCGGAAGACTCCGAAAGCTGGAGGCAGGAACCTTTCAGGAATGTGAAAGTATGGAGAAAATCTGTCTTCCGGAAGGTATGGAAATCATAGAAGACAGGGCCTTTTACCGCTGCGTCAACTTAAAAGAAGTGGTATTTCCGGCACAGGGACTGAAAAAAATCGGCAGGGAAGCCTTTTACTGGACTGGAATGGATAAAGTAGAATTTCCGGATTCCCTGGAAGAAATCGGAGACAGCGCTTTTTTGAAAAGCAAAACACTGGAAAAAGCAAGGATTCCATCTTCGGTAAAGAAAATAGGAAAATGGGCCTTTCACGGCTGCGGCAGACTAAAGGTATTGGAGATTTTAGGTGAGCCGGAGGAAATCGGAGAGTGGATTGTAAATAAAAGTACCACCATCCGCTGCAGAAAGGGCGGAAGCGTGGAGAAATATGCTTTGGACAGCGGATTTGCAGTGGAATACCTGTAGAAAGATTTTTCTTGCATAAGGGCAGGCTATGACGTAAAATGGCAACCGAACCGTGATATTTTGAGAAACAAGTTTTTAGGAAAGGGACTGCTATGGAGTTAAAAGAGATTATCAGATGCCTGCAGAATATGAGAGAGACTTCGGTGATAGCCCCCATTCCTTTTCGGGGAGAGGGAGACTGTCAGCAATTAATAGAGGAAATTAATACGTTAATTATGGAGGAAGAGCGAAAGGCCAAAATGGTGCATCAGCTGATTTCTTCGGGTATGTGGACGATGCATTTTAATCATCAGGGGGAAATAACAAAAGTTGTGTGGAGTCAGGAATTCCGCTTTATGCTTGGATATGAGAATAGGATGGATTTTCCCGATAGACTGGATTCCTGGACTGAATTGCTGCATCCGGAGGACCGGGAATCTACATTGGAGGCTTACTGGCATGCGGTAAAATGCGGAGGGAAATATGACGTCATTTACCGTCTGAAGACAAGGTATCAGGGGTATCGCTGGTTTCATGCCATTGGAGAAACACTGCGGTGGGAGAAAGGAAACCCCCGTCTGTTTACTGGTGTTTTTATTGATATTACCAGGGAAAAGGAACAGAAAGAAAACATACAGGCCCGTTTGGAAATGCAGGAGCAGTTAAATGAAATGAGCCATGAATTGGAGATGAACAATGAAATTTTAAATGCACTCTGCGAAGATTATAACTCCATTTATATTGTAAATCTGGATACGGGAAAATACGACATTTACCGAATGACGGATACCTTGCCGAAAACGGTATCGGAAATTTCGTTCACCAATCAAATATATGATGTGGCTATCAGCCAGTACATAGAACGCTGGGTTTCAGAAAACGATGCGGGATTTGTTCGCTATATGACAGAGAGAAAGCGGCTGAAACGGCTGGTGAGAGAAACAGGAAGAGTGTCGTTCCGGTATTGTATTAAGGAGAGAGCAGATAGACAGAGGCATTTTGAATTTTGCTTTTGTGATATAAGCAAAACCCTGGATGAAACCGTTGTCGTTATGGGGGCGAGAAATATTGATGCTTTGATGGATGAAAAAGAAGATTCTCGCCGGGAGACGCTGGAGCAGGTGCAGGAAACTTTGGCCGGCTCCCAGACCGGGCTTTGGAGTCTTCTCTGGGAAGAGGGAAAAGCGCCGGTTATGCATGGAGACAGGACGCTGCATAAACTGATGGGAATTCCCGAAGAAGAGCTTTCTTTCAACTGTTTTAGGGATTGGGTGTCCGGAATTGATGAAAAATATAGAGGGGAAGTCATGGAAGTGCTGAAACGCAGCATTGCCAACGGTTTTCAGGAAATTGTCTATCCCTGCAGCTATGGAAAAAAAGAACAGATGTATTTTCGGCTGGGTGTTTCCAGCAAGAAAAATTTTCCGGGCAGCGGCTATCGTCTCAGCGGATACTGGCAGGATGTAACGGATACGGTTAAAGACAAGCAGGACCGGGAAGAACTTTTAAAAGAGGCTTTGCAGGAGGCACAGCAGGCCAACAAGGTTAAGACGGAATTTCTGTCTCATATGTCCCATGATATCCGTACACCCATTAATGGAATTCTGGGGCTTTTGACGATTACGGAAAACGAGGAAGAAGACATCAGCAGACAGAAAGAGTGCCGCCGGAAAATTCGCCAGTCAGCAGAGCATCTCCTTTCCCTGGTCAATGATGTGCTGGACTTGTCCAGACTGGAAAGCGGGAAGCAGACCAGAGTGGAGGAAACCTTCGATATTCACGAAGTACTGGATCATTGTATGTCCATCCTGCTTCCACAGGCACAGCTCCAGCAGATAAAAATCCAGGACCGCCGGGAAGAAATTGGATATGCCAGACTCAGGGGCTGTCCGCTGCAGCTGAGGCAGATATTAATCAATATTATAGGAAATGCCATCAAATATAACAAAGAATGCGGAAGTGTTCAAATCCTGACAAAAGAGACACAGGGATGTGAGAACACAGTCTGGCTGGAATTTGAAATCAAAGATACGGGAATCGGCATGAAAGAAGAGTTTCAGAAGCATATTTTCGAGGCCTTTACCCAGGAAACCCAGGGCGCCAGAACTTCTTATGCGGGAACCGGGCTTGGTATGGCGATTACAAAAAAACTGGTAGACCAGATGGGCGGCACCATCCATTTGAGCAGTCAGATAGGCGAGGGAAGCTGCTTTTTTGTACGGCTGCCTTTTGAGATAAACAGGCAGGAAAACAAAGAATCTGTGGAGGAGGGCCAGTCCTTTGACGTGGCCGGTATGCATGTATTGTTGGCAGAGGACAATGAATTGAATCGGGAAATTGCCCAGTATGTGCTGGAGGAAGGAAAGGTGGAAGTTACCTGTGCGGCAAACGGGGCGGAAGCGTTGGAAATTTTTGAAAAATCAGAACCAGGGGAGATGGACTGCATTATCATGGATGTCATGATGCCTGTGATGGATGGACTGCAGGCAGCAAAAGAAATCCGGAAGCTTTCAAGAGAAGATGCAAAAACCATTCCCATGATTGCTTTATCTGCCAATGCCTTTGAGGAGGACCGGAAAAAGACAAGAGAAGCAGGCATGAATCAGCATGTATCCAAGCCACTGGATGCCAATCAGCTGTTTGCAATTTTAACTCAATATAAAAAGCAGAAATAAAAAGATTCTCCTGACAGACAATGGAAAGCAGTGAAAATAAGGTCTGTCGGGAGAATTGTATTTTTGCGGAAACATTTCTTTGCACAGGGTGTAAGAAGTAGACAATAAAAGCTGGTTATACTATAATTTTAAATCATATGGAAAAGAGGAAAGCGTATGAATTTAGCAGAGTGTTATGGCGAAATGGGGGCAGATTATCAGGGAACCATGCAGCGGCTGTGCAGTGAAAAACTGATAGAAAGAATTGTGCTGAAGTTTTTGGAAGATCCTTCCTTTGGACAACTGCAGGAAGGGCTGGAGATGCACAATCACCAGCAGGCTTTTCAGGCAGCGCACACATTAAAAGGAATCAGTCAGAATCTGGGGTTTACAAAGCTGGGGGAAGCAAGTGCAGAACTGACGGATTCTTTGCGCAAGGCATTGGATTCCACAGCATATGTACAATTTGAACAGGTAAAGTCAGAATATACAACTGCTATCCGTACGATTGAAAAATACAGAGAGGGAAAGTGACAATGAAAAGAATGCATAAAGGAATAGGCTGCGGACTGGCTGTCTGCTTGCTGCTTAGCGGCTGCGGCAAGGCGAAAGAGGAAGAAAGTCCGTTAAATCCCAAAGAGCCGGTTACCGTAACCATATGGCATTATTACAACGGTCCGCAGCTAAAAGCCTTTGACAAACTGGTTCAGGGGTTTAATGAAACAATAGGACAGGAAAAAGGAATTGTGGTGGAAGGCAAGAGTCAGGGAAATGTCAGCAGTCTGGAACAGGCAGTACTGGATGCAGCGGAGCGAAAGGCGGGCGCAGGTTCCATGCCCAACATTTTTGCAGCATATGCGGATACAGCATATGAAATTGACAAAATGGGCCTGGTTGTGGATCTAAAGCCGTATTTTACACAGCAGGAATTGGATACCTATGTGGAAAGTTACATAGAAGAAGGAGTTCTTTCGGGAAAAGATGCATTAAAAATCTTTCCCATAGCAAAATCCACGGAAGTATTTGTGATGAATAAGACAGACTGGTAGAAGTTTGCAGAGGCAACAGGCGCTGACGAGAGTCAGTTAGCTACCATGGAAGGCGTTACAAAAACGGCACAGGATTATTATGAATGGACGGACGGCCTGACGCCTGAAAAGAATGACGGAAAAGCGTTTTTTGGCCGCGATGCCATGGCGAATTATATGATTATAGGCGCCATGCAGCAGGGCGTGGAGATTTTTTCCGTAGAAAACGGAACAGTTACCTTGAATTTTGATAAAGATGTGATGAAAAAGCTGTGGGAAAACTATTACGTTCCTTTTGTGAAGGGCTATTTTGCAGCGTCAGGAAGTTTTCGCAGCGATGATGTGAAGACCGGAAATATTTTAGCGTTTGTAGGCTCTTCTTCAGGGGCTATGTTTTTCCCGGAAGAGGTGACAATCAGCGATACTTTGACATACCCCATTGATTTGGAAGTGCTGCAGGCGCCGGAATTTGAAGGCGGAGGTTCCGTGGCCGTTCAGCAGGGCGCCGGCATGGTAGTGACAGATACCGGAGAAAAAGAAGTGTATGCTTCTGTAGAATTTTTAAAATGGTTTACCCAGGAGGAACAAAACCTTCAGTTTGTGCTTTCTTCCGGCTATCTTCCGGTGAAAAAAAGCGCCAACAATCTGGGCACAATTCAAAAACAGGAACGGGAAAATCCAGACGTGAATATGGACATTGTGAAAACAGCCATTGGAGAAATTCTGGATAATGAATTGTATACAACAAAGGCCTTTGAGCATGGAACAGATGCCCGCAGTGTTTTGGAGTATGCATTAGGCGATTCGGCCAAAGAAGCCCGGCAGGTTGTAGTACAGCGTCTGGAGGAAGGAAAGACATTGGAAGAAGCCGTAGCGGATTTTATCAGTGAAGAAGCATTTGAGGAATGGTATACAGAGACAAAGCAGGCTCTGGAAGAGGTTTTGTAGGAGGCGTCTCATGAAGAAAAGAGGGGTTTCGATTGCGGTTAAAATGGTGGCATTACTTCTGGTGATTTTTGTTTTTGAAGGAATGTTAATCGGATATAACGTCATTCATGGAGATGTTTTGGAGTATATGCAAACCAATGAGAGAAACATTTTTCATGAACGCGTGGTAAACCGAAAAAATTATCTGGAAGAAAAAATGCGTGTGCGGTGGGCAGATATAGAAGATTCCACCACGAAAATCAACAATATGACCCAGAAACTGGTGGATGCGGGAAGCATTTCACTGGACAGTCTGGACAAAAGTTCTGAGAGCAGTATGCCTTTGCTGAAAGAAACCAGTGATGTGCTGATTTCTCTTGTTCGTTCCAATGGCGTGACAGGTGCGTTTCTGGTTTTGAATACAGAAAATCTGGAAGAAAAGAAGCAGGAGGGTCTATACGAAGACAAACCCGGGCTGTATCTGCATGATTATGACCCGGCATCAAGAGCGTGGGAGCGCAATCAGGATTTGTTGTGGAGTTATGCGCCGGCTGAGTTCATACGGCAGCAGGAATTTTCTACGGATGAAGGATGGAAAACAAAATTTAACTTTTCCCAGTGCGGAGATTATCTGCCCTATTTGTATGAGCCATATCAGGCTGCAAAAAATACGGAAAATGTAAAAGAGAGGGATATTCTGGACTTTGGTTACTGGGGATATACCGGGATAAATGACTGTGCGCAAAAAGAAGCCATAACGTATTCAGTTCCCCTGGTTTTAGAAGATGGGACGGTTTATGGTGTTCTGGGCATTGACTTAATGTCTGAATACGTTAAAAAGCTGCTTCCCTATCTGGAATTAATTGATGATAATAAGGACGGTTCTTATTTTATAGGAATTCAAAAAGGAGATGAAAGCACTGTAGAAAATGTGCTGCTATCCGGAAATACTTACATGTCCGCCTTTTCGCAGGGGGGAGAAACCGTATTTTCAAAAAAAGACGGACAAATCTATATAGATAGCCAGTCAGAGCAGTTGTGTGCGGAAATTACCTATCTGGAACTGTACAATGAAAGCAGCCCGTTTTACGAACAGAAATGGGTTCTGGCGGGGATTGCCCGGGAAGAGGACCTGTTCCAGTTTACAGACAGACTGCTTAAGATGTTTTCCTGGATTGCAGTTCTGGCTGTGGCGATTGGCGGTCTTGGCGGTGTGATTGGTATTATCTATATATCCAGACCTGTGCTGAAATTAGTGCATGAAGTAGAGGCCATAAAGCTGACGAAGCCCTTCACTCTGACGCAGACGGGAATTCTGGAAATTGACAAATTATCCAATGCATTGGTACAGCAAAGCATACGGTTAAATCAGGTTATGAATAAATTTTCTAATATTATTCACATGGCTGATATTCCTCTTGCAGCATTTGAAGTGAACCGGAAGGACAAGACCGTATTTATAACAGATAAGTTTTTTGAAATTTTCGGGCTGCCTCCAAAGGATTCCACAGAGCTTTGCATGGAAGATTTCTGGCAGATTTTTCAGGAACTGGAGGTTTATAAGGAATCCGAAGGGGAAGTAACCCTGTATCAGATTCCGGGAAAACACCCTGGAGAATATCGCTTTGTCCGTACTATGGTAAAGGACAGTGAAAATTATTACATCGGATTCGTAGAAGATGTGACGAAGCAGACTTTAGACTTGAAACGCATGGAATACGAAAGAAATCATGATGTACTGATTGGTCTGAACAACCGGCGGGCTTTCTTTGAACGGCTCCGGGTTCTGTTTGAGAATCCAAAACAATTAAAGAAAGCAGCTTTTGTGATGATTGATCTGGACAACTTGAAACATATAAACGATACCTTCGGGCATGGCTGCGGAGACCAGTATATTCAAACGGCGGCGGAATGTCTGAAACGGGGCGTGCCCCAGTCAGCGGTGGTATGCCGTCTTGCGGGCGATGAATTCTGTATTTTCTTCTATGGCTGTTCCGGCAAAGAAGAAATTCGCCATTATATAGAACGCCTGCAGGTTCGGCTGAAACATACAACGATTCGGTTACAGGAAAACCAGGAGTACTCCATTTGTATTTCCGGTGGAATTGCATGGTATCCTGAAGACGGACGGAGTTGTGAAGAATTACTGGAACGGGCAGATAAAGCAATGTATACAGTGAAAAAGGCTGAAAAAGGACAGTTTAAGGAATATGAAAAGAGAACAGGCAACGAAATACAAAGAGACCATATTGATTGTAGATGATATGGAAATCAATCAGGAAATCCTGACAGAAATGCTGAAAGAAGATTACAATCTGATAAAAGCTTATGACGGTCAGGAAGCGATTGATTTATTGGAAAAAAACCACTTGGAGATTCAGTTAATCCTGCTGGATTTTATTATGCCCCAAAAGGATGGCCTGGAAGTCTTAAAAGAGATGAAGGAAAAGCAGTGGATAAAAAGGATTCCGGTCATTATGATTACATCGGAGGATTCTCTGGCTTTTATGCATAAGGTGTATGAACTGGGAGGAACAGAGTATATACACCGTCCGTTTGACCGTTATGTGGTACAGCAGCGCATTAAAAATACACTGATGCTCTACGCCAAGAAGCGGCGGCTGGAAGAAATGGTGGCAGAGCAGGTCTATGAGCGGAAAAAGAACAGCGATATGATGATGACCATTTTCAGCAACATTGTAGAGTTTCGGAATGGAGAGAGTGGGCTGCATGTGCTGCATATCCGGATTATTACGGAAATTTTGTGCCGTTATTTATCGGAAACCACCCATCAGGTGAACTTGTCCGGCAAAGACATCAGCAATATTGCGTTGGCCTCGGCGCTGCATGATGTGGGAAAAATTGCAATTTCAGAAAAAATACTGAATAAACCGGGCAAGCTGACAGAAGAGGAATATGAGATTATGAAGACGCATTCGGCTATTGGTGCAGATATTGTAAGCAGGTTAGAACCGTATCAGGAGGAACCGCTGGTAAAATTTGCTTATGATATCTGCAGATGGCATCATGAGCGCTGGGACGGAAAGGGGTATCCGGACGGTTTGAAAGGCGGGGAAATTCCGCTCCATGCTCAGATTGTAGCCATTGCAGATGTATATGATGCGCTTACCAGTGAGAGAGTGTATAAAAAAGCCTATTCCAGCCATGAGGCCATACAGATGATTGCAAACGGGGAGTGCGGGGCGTTTAATCCCATGTTGTTGGACGCTCTTTTCGTACTGGAGGATGAGATTTTGGAGGCGCTGGAAAAGGAGGGTCAGGGAAACCATGACCGGATTTTTACGGCAACGGAAAATATTATGCAGTCCTTAAACATTCCGGTTCACACAGATTCTTTGCAAAAGAAAGTTGCTATTCAGAAGGGGGAGAAAAAACCTTGAATTATCGTTTGGATATACAGTATGACGGAACCCGGTACGGCGGGTGGCAGAAGCAGAAAGATACAGACAACACCATACAGGGGAAAATCGAAGAGGTATTATCCCGTATGTGCCAGACTCCGGTGACGATACAGGGCGCGGGCAGGACCGATGCAGGGGTGCACGCGGCAGGGCAGGTGGCAAATGCGCATATGGAGACGGAAAAGACTAGTGAGGAAATCTGCGAATATCTCAACCGGTATCTTCCGGAGGATATTGAGATTGTCCGGGTGAAGCAGGCGGCAGACCGTTTCCACAGCCGCTTAAACGCCAGAGAAAAGGTGTACCAGTACCGCGTTGCTGCAGGTTCTCATAAGAATGTGTTTGAGCGGAAATACCAGTGCCCGCTTCATGAAAATCTGGATGTACCGGCCATGAGAGAGGCGGCGGAATTTTTGACGGGAACTCATGATTTTAAAAGTTTTTGTTCCAATAAAAAGATGAAAAAGACTTCGGTCAGAACCATATATGACATCGAAATCCGGGAAGAGGGGCAGGAAATCCGCATGACCTATACCGGCGACGGATTTCTTTATAATATGGTAAGAATTCTCACCGGAACTCTGATTGAAGTGGGAAGAGGAGAGAGAAAGCCAGAGGAAATGATGGAAATTCTGGAACGCTGCGACAGAGGAGCGGCGGGATTTACAGCGCCGGCCAGGGGACTGACCCTGCTGGAAGTGCGGTATTAGGAGGAAGACAGTATGGAAAACAGCAGAAACCGGGAAATGGAACAGGAAATTCGTAAGAGCATGGAACAGCTTTATCCTAAGGACCCGGATCATTTGTACAGCCGGATGCAGGTGGAATTTTATGCCTGCAATTACGAGAAAAAAAGTGTAACCCTTCGTTTTCCGGTACAGAGATGGGAATTAAATCACATGGCAACCATGCACGGAGGTCTCATAGCCACGGCTATTGACACCACCTGCGGCGTTACGGTGCGCAGCGTCAGCGGAAGTGAAAAAATTCCTACCATTAACCTGAACCTGAATTATCTCTCCCCTGCCATGGCTCAGGACGCCCTGCTGGTAACGGCAAAAGCAGACCGGGCCGGACGGAGAATCTGCAGTGTATCTGCAGCATGCCGGTCTGAAAAAACGGGGAATCTCATAGCCACTGCCACGGCAAATTTCATGATTCTGGAGTGAAATTTTGAATGCAAATAAAAAAATAAAAGCAAAGCCTTTGAAAAAGCGGGAATTTATGGTACTATAGTCCTTAGACTGTAAAGGAAGAAATTACGATAGATGGAGGAAGAAAAAAGTGGAAAAAGAAACAGCAAAAGAAACCGTTTCTAAAAACTTTATTGAACAGATGATTGAAAAAGACCTGGCAGAGGGCAAATACGAGGAAATTTGTACCAGGTTTCCGCCGGAGCCAAATGGTTATCTGCATATCGGACATGCAAAGTCTATTTTATTAAACTATGGTCTTGCACAGAAATACCACGGAAAGTTCAATATGCGTTTTGACGACACCAATCCGACTAAGGAAAAGGTAGAGTTTGTGGAGTCCATCAAGGAAGATATCAAATGGCTGGGCGCAGACTGGGAAGACCGTCTGTACTTTGCTTCTGACTACTTTGAGCAGATGTACGAAGCGGCTGTAAAATTGATTAAGAAAGGGAAAGCCTTTGTCTGTGATTTGACGGCAGAGGAAATCCGGGAATACAGAGGAACCCTGACAGAGCCGGGCAAGGAAAGTCCCTACAGAAACCGCAGTGTGGAGGAAAATCTGGAATTATTTGAAAAAATGAGAAACGGAGAATTTGAGGACGGCAGCAAGGTACTTCGCGCCAAAATCGACATGGCTTCTCCTAATATCAATATGCGTGATCCGGTTATCTACCGTGTGGCGCATATGACACACCACAACACCGGGGACAAATGGTGCATTTACCCTATGTATGATTTTGCACATCCCATCGAAGATGCCATTGAAGGTGTGACCCATTCCATCTGTACCCTGGAATTTGAAGACCACAGACCTTTGTATGACTGGGTAGTAACAGAACTGGAATATCCCCATCCGCCAAAGCAGATTGAATTTGCAAAGCTGTATCTGACCAATGTAGTGACAGGAAAACGTTATATCAAAAAGCTGGTAGAAGACGGCATTGTAGACGGCTGGGATGACCCTCGTCTGGTATCCATTGCGGCTCTTAGAAGACGGGGCTTTACACCGGAATCCATTCAGAAATTCGTAGAGCTCTGCGGTGTTTCAAAGGCCAACAGTTCTGTGGATTACGCTATGCTGGAATACTGTATCCGCGAAGATTTGAAGATGAAAGCGCCTCGTATGATGGCTGTTTTAGACCCGGTAAAACTGGTTATTGACAACTATCCGGAAGGCGAAATCGAGTACCTGGAAGTGCCAAATAACATGGAAAATCCGGAACTGGGCAGCAGAAAAGTGCCTTTCGGAAGAGAACTTTACATTGAAAGAGAAGACTTTATGGAAGTTCCGGTAAAGAAATACAAACGTCTCTATCCGGACAATGAAGTGCGCCTCATGAATGCGTACTTTGTGACCTGTACAGGCTGCGAAAAGGATGAAGAGGGAAATGTAACGGTTATCCACTGTACGTATGACCCGGCCTCCAAAGGCGGAAATTCCCCGGACGGAAGAAAGGTCAAAGGAACGATTCACTGGATTTGCGCTGAGACAGCCGTAGAGGCGGAGTGCCGTCTGTATGAGAATATCGTAGATGAAGAAAAAGGCGTATACAATAAGGAAGACGGAAGTTTGAACCTGAATCCGAATTCTCTTACGGTAGTCAAAGGCTGTCTGGTAGAGCCGGAACTTGGAAAAGCAGAGGCTTACGACCGGTTCCAGTTTGTGAGAAACGGATTTTTCTGTGCGGACTGCCATGACAGCAAACCGGGAGCGCCGGTATTTAACCGCATTGTGTCTCTGAAGAGTTCTTTTAAACTGAATCAGTAATGATTAAGATTTTATACGAAAAGAGGAGCCTGTGAACGAATTACTAATTCCTCTGGATACAAAAAGCAAAGTGCCGATTTACGAGCAGATTTGTGACTATATCAAAAGGGCTGTGCAGCAGAAGCATTTAATACCGGGAGAAAAGCTGCCTTCGTCCAGAGCCTTTGCCAGATGTCTGGCTGTGAGCCGAAGCACCGTAGACTTGGCCTATGACCAGCTGGTATCCGAAGGGTATATTGAGTCCATTCCCTGCAAAGGCTACTATATCTGCGAAATAGACAGCCTCTACGTTCCCGGCAGGAAGAGGACAGAAGAGTGGAAAACAGAAAAAGAGAATCCCTCTAAAAGGGCAGCGAGAGAACAGAAAACCTGTGCCTATGATTTTTCTTTAAACGGCATAGCGCCCGGCGGTTTTCCTCACAATGTCTGGAAAAAGCTGGCAAGGCAGGTGCTCTCAGAGGATGACGATACCCTGTTTCAGCTGGGAAATCCCTGGGGAGAATATGGATTTCGCAGCGCAGTGGCGGAATATCTGTATCAGGCCAGAGGCATGCGGTGCCGCCCGGAGCAGATATTAATTGGAGCAGGAAACGATTATCTGCTGATGCTCCTGGGAACCATTCTGGGGAAAAACCGTGTGATTGCCATGGAAGACCATACCTACCTGACTGCATATTACGATTTTCTGCACATTGGGTATGAGGTAAAAGCGGTGAAGCAGGACGAAAGCGGTATGTGTATCTCCTCTTTGAAAGATTCCGGTGCACAGATTGCCTATGTGATGCCCTCTCACCAGTTTCCCGCAGGCACGGTTATGCCCCTGAAACGCCGTATGGCACTTCTGGACTGGGCAGAGGAAGCGGAAAATCGCTACATCATTGAGGATGATTACGACAGCGAGTTCCGTTACCGCGGAAAGCCTATTCCGGCTCTGCAGGGATTTGACAGGGGCGGGCGTGTGATTTATATGGGAACTTTTTCCAAATCCATTGCCCCGTCCATTCGTGTCAGCTATATGGTTTTGCCGGAGTTTCTGGCAGAGCAGTATGCAGAGCGGAAAAGTCCTTTTTCAGTAACCGTGTCCAGAGCAGACCAGAAGATACTGGAGTTATTCTTAAAAGAAGGAGGATATGAGCGGCATTTGAACCGTATGCGGGCTGTCTATAAAAGCAAGCATGACAAAATGGTGAAAGTTCTGCGGGATATGGGGGATATCTGTACTTTTTCGGGAGAATATGCGGGACTTCATCTGGTACTGGAATTCACAAACGGGCTGACAGAAGAGGAGGCAGTTTTGCGGGCAGAAGCGGCCGGTGTTCAGGTCTACGGATACTCGGAATACGGCATAGAAAGCAGCAAGATAAAAAAAGAACCGGAAAGAAAGGTACTTCTGGGCTATGCCTGCATGACCGAAGAAGAAATCGAAAAAGCCATGAGGAAATTGAAAGAGGTCTGGGAATAAGTATTGACAGAAAATTATAAATACAGTAAACTGAACGTTGCAAGGGGAGCTGGAGCAAGTCCGGCTGAGAATAAAACCACATTCGTTTTAGACCCTCATACCTGATTCGGATAATGCCGGCGTAGGAAGCATTTTGTAAAATCTGCAGGTTCAGATACAGACATGAATCCCATCAGGTACTCCCTGGTGGGATTTTTTATACAGAAAGAGAATAAGGAGGAAGGAAATATGAACGCAAGCGTAGCTATCCAGACTTTGCCGGAGGCAAAAGACGACGAGGAATTAATCCGTATTGTAGACGAGGTGATTGCCTATATTAAAAGTACGGGAAATAATTATTATGTAGGCCCTTTTGAGACAACCATTGAGGGAGACTATGACGAACTCATGGACATTGTAAAGGAATGTCAGCATATTGCAGTGAAGGCAGGAGCGCCGTCTGTAGCTGCTTATATTAAGGTCAGCTACAAGCCGGAAGGAGATGTGCTTACCATTGAAAGAAAAGTCTCAAAACACCACCAGTAAAATCTGGACCGTGTCGGCTCTGGCTGTACTGCTGGTGCTTTGGCAGGCGGTTTCCATGGCTGGGCTGATTCCCAACTTTATGCTGCCCTCCCCGGTGGATGTGGGGAAGGCTTTTGTGGGGGATTTCGGGCTTTTAATGGAAAATGCAAAGGTAACGCTTTTGGAGGCGGCTCTGGGACTGGCCTGCGGTATTGCCGTGGGTTTTCTCATGGCGGTAATCATGGAGCGGTTTGAAAAGCTGTACAAAGCCTTTTATCCTTTAATTGTTCTGACCCAGACCATCCCTACGGTGGCCATTGCGCCCCTTTTGGTGCTGTGGTTTGGATATGAAATGCTGCCAAAGGTGATTCTCATTGTGGTGGTGACTTTTTTTCCTATTACCGTAGGACTTTTGGACGGTTTTGGGTCTGCGGATAAAGATATGATCAATCTCATGCGTTCCATGGGGGCAGGAGAGTTTCAGATTTTTCGTTATATTAAGCTGCCGGGAGCCATGAGTCACTTTTTTGCCAGTCTTAGAATTTCCGTGTCGTATTCCGTAGTAGGCGCTGTGATTTCTGAATGGCTGGGAGGCTTCAGCGGTCTTGGGGTTTACATGACACGGGTAAAAAAAGCATTTGCTTATGACAAAATGTTTGCCGTGATTTTTCTCATTTCCATTATCAGCCTGATTCTTATGAAGCTGGTGGAAATTCTGCAGAAAAAGGCCATGCCCTGGGAAAATGTGAAATAAGACAGAGGAGAAAAGATACATGAAAAAGAAATATTTTGCGACGCTTTTGTGCGCGGCAGTTCTCACAGCTTTTACAGGCTGCGGGGAATCCGGCGCTCTGAAAGAAGAGAAGAAAGCAGAAAATAAAACAGAAAAGCTGACTTTTGTACTGGACTGGACACCGAATACCAACCATACCGGTCTGTATGTGGCCAAGGAAAAGGGATACTTTGAAGATGAGGGGCTGGAAGTGGAAATCGTACAGCCGCCGGAGGACGGTGCAGACGCCCTGGTGGCATCGGGAAAAGCCCAGTTGGGTGTTTCCTTTCAGGATACGATGGCACCGGCGGTAGCGGGAGAAGACGCACTTCCCAATACAGCCATAGCTGCTGTTGTACAGCACAACACTTCCGGTATTATTTCCAGAAAAGGGGAGGGCATGGACCGTCCCAAGGGACTGGAAGGGAAAAAGTATGCCACCTGGGACGCTCCCATTGAAAAAGCCATGATGAAAAACGTGGTGGAGGAAGACGGAGGGGATTTCAGTAAAGTGGAACTGATTCCAAGCACAGTGACGGACGAGGTATCCGCACTGAAGACAAAGTCCGTGGACGCTATCTGGGTGTTTTACGCCTGGGCTGGTGTAGCTACAGAAGTGGCAGGTCTGGATACAGACTACTTTGCGTTTAAAGATATCAATCCGGTATTTGACTATTATACACCTGTAATTATAGGAAATAACGAATTTCTGGAAAAAGAGCCGGAAACGGCAAAATCTTTTTTGAGAGCGTTGAAAAAGGGGTATGAATTTGCCATTGAAGACCCGGATGCGGCAGCAGACATTCTCTGTGAGGCTTCACCGGAACTGGATGTGGAACTGGTAAAAGCCAGTCAGAAATATCTGGCTGACCAGTATAAGGCAGAGGAAGAACGCTGGGGATATATCAGCCCCGAGCGGTGGAACGCTTTTTATAACTGGCTGAATGAAAACGGCCTGTCAGAAACAGAAATACCGGAAAATACAGGATTTTCCAATGAGTATCTTCCGGAATAAGAAAGGCGGCAAAAAAATGGCACAGCTTGAAGTTTCCCATGTGACAAAATCCTTTGACGGCAGGAAGGTTCTGGAGGACGTGTCCATCCGTCTGGGGGAGAAAGAACTGGTGGCTCTTTTAGGCGTCAGCGGCGGCGGAAAAACAACACTTTTTAATGTGATTTCCGGTATCTTAAAGCCGGACAGCGGACAGGTGTTTTTAGACGGGGAGGAGATTACAGGCAGTCCGGGGAAGGTCAGCTATATGCTTCAGAAGGATTTGCTTCTGCCTTACCGCACCATTGAAGACAATGTGGCCCTGCCTCTGATTATCAAGGGGGAGAAAAAGAAGGCGGCGAGAAGTCAGGTGCAGCCCTATTTTCAGGAATTTGGGCTGGAAGGGACTCAGAAAAAGTACCCGGCTCAGCTTTCCGGGGGTATGCGCCAGAGAGCAGCGCTTCTGCGGACGTATATGTTTTCTCAGAAAATTGCCCTTTTGGACGAGCCGTTTTCCGCCCTTGATACCCTGACAAAAATTGCCATGCATAAGTGGTATTTAAACGTCATGGAGCAGATTCACCTGTCTACAATTTTTATTACACATGATATAGACGAGGCCATTCTTTTGGCGGACCGGATTTATCTTTTAACAGGGAGTCCGGGAACCATCACAGAAGAAATTGTGATAAAAGAGAAAAAGCCCAGAGCGGCGGATTTTAATCTGACGCCAGAGTTTCTGGAGTATAAACGGTATATTCTGGAGAAGATAGGGGAAAATTAAAAGCCGCATATAATATTCAGATAGCAGTGGAGAACTATTATAAAAATGCATTTGGAGATATCGGAAAGTATTACAACATGATAACGCAGCTGTGAGGTGTTTTTGTGAAGGGTTTGTATGTGGTGAGGTAGAGATGGGAAAAGGTATGAGAAGGTCGCAGAAATGCGGCTTTTTCTTTTTGTTTCTTCATCTTCTTGAGTTGCAGATAAAAATCAGTTAAAATAAAGTGTAGAAAGCAGAGGGACATGTTGGGAGAATGTGACAATCATGTATTATGAAGAAGATTGTGCCGCATTACTGGAACAGACTTCAAAAAGAAGAAGCTTATGAGAAGTTTGAGGAAATTAAGCAGGTTTTACAAAAGGATTATGAAGAAAATAAAGAACCATCAGGTGAATTTAATAAGAATATTTGCAGATACGTATGGGCTGTGCTTACCGAATGCTGTACTTTTTGACGCGTCATCGTTGTTTGGACTATAATACTATAGTTCAATAGATAAGAGTAAATGGAGGTTTTGGATGAGTGAAAAGAAAAAGAAAATAGGTTTTACTGTTGCATGTGTAAACGAATTTGCACAACATCATAATCTCAGTATACAGGAAGCATTTCGTTACCCTTTTCAGTTTAAAGGTATTGCGTTTATAAAAGAAAACTATGAAGTTGAGCATACTTTAGATTTTGAAACAATAATAGAAGACTTAGGGATATTGTGCCGAAAAAACGGAGGCGTGTTATGAGATTATATCATGGAAGTAATATTGTAATTGATAGTATAAATTTGGCAATGTGCAGACCATATAAAGATTTCGGTTTAGAAACAACGGAAGAATGTGCAAAATTTGTCATGAATAATAGAAATCGAACATTTACAAATATGATATGGTTATAGGACCTGTTGCGGATGATAATATGGCATTATTATTTCGTCAGTATGAAAATGAAATTATTGATTTTGAAACCTTATTGAAAGGAATGATATATAAAAAGACATCATCGCAGTATTCTTTTCATACAGAAAAAAGTATAAAACTTTTACGAAAGGTAGGAAATTAATATGGATAAGTTTTATAACTCAAAAGTCTTTGAAAAACTTCAGGATAAAGAAACCGGTTTATATATGGAAAGCTCAGAATATGTGTATGATCTTTTTAAAGATGAGATAAACTTTGGACGTATTGTTCAAGCAGAAATATAAGGTTTATAGGATATAACTTTATCTTTATTCATATAGGCTTTCAAAAATGCAGTTGAGGGGTCTTTGTGCCCTAAAATACATACAGAAAAGAAAAAATAAGAATCCCCCATAGAAGATTAGGTATAAAAAACACTGATTTCTAAGGGAGATTCTTATTTTAAGATTTAGAAGCTAAAAACGGTATTTCCCGATAGCCCCTTAAATTTCCAGAAGTTTTCCTACACTTTCGTCATATCGGCAGTATTTGCCGTTCGCAGAAAGAAAAGGGGTGTAGGTTTTGGTTCTTACATTTTTTATGTATACGACCTTAGTGGCTGCCATGTAAACCAGAGAAAACTTTTCGTTCAAACTGGAAATCCATTTGTATACTTTTTGGTCTTTGTCTGAGAGCACCAGTTCGTAACCGCCTTCACAGGGCTCTAAGGAGAAATAACTTTTCTCGTCCTTTAAGGCCGTAAATACCTGGCTGTAAATGTAGGATGAAAAATGCTCGCGGACAAAGTTTTTGAAGTCCGGCAGGTTGTAAATCCGATGAGAAACTGCGTCTGTGATTTTGTCGCCGCGCTCAATACGGATTTTCAGGACCTTCAGAATTTCCACTGCGTCATTGATGAAACTCAGACGGTTGTATTCCATGGTTTCCAAAAGAAAAGAAATCAATTCCTTTGACAGAATATCATCATTTTTTGCCTGCTCGAATAACTGGTTGTTCATTGGTTTATCCTCCCTCTTTTGTCTGCGAATTTACGCTTCGCTCTCTTTTTCTTCTTCTTTCACTTCTTCTTTTATTTCGTCTTTTATATCTTTGACGGTTTCAGCGGCAGTCTGTACTTTTTCTTCTGCTTCCTCTTTGATATCCTCTGCTTTTTCGGCAGCTTCTTCGGCCATATCTTCTGCGGTTTCTTTGACTGCTTCGGTAAAATCCTCTTCTTCAAAGATGTCGTCGTCCAGAAAATCGTCGGTGTGTTCTTTGACTTTGCTTACTGCGTCATCTACGGATTTTTCCATGACTTTTTTAAATTTAGAAGCAACGCCTGCAGCAGAAACAGCAGTTTCTTTTAAATTATCCTGAAAGTCAGCAAACTCTTCCTGTAAGTCCGGATTTTCATTTTTCTTCTTAACAAAATAGTAAGCTGCAGCACCTGCCGCTGCGCCTAAAGCGCCCATCCCTAAAAGTTTTTTTCCAAAATTTCCCATATCATTATCCTTTCTGAGTCTCACTCCCATACTCTTATATGTTCTCCATTATAATCCTTTTTATGAGGAGAAGGAAGAGGTATTTTCATTAATTTTCTATGAATTTCAAAAAAACTATTGACAAAAATAGAAAAATCAGTATGATAGTAGCATAAGAGTTAGTTGTAGCTAATTCAACAGAGGAGAGGCAGTTTTACCCTATGTCTTTTCTTTTTACAGACAGGTTAGAAATAACTAACTTAGTGAGCGTATGACGTATGAATGGAAGAAAAAAGGAAATGATAACAACAATGGAAAGGAGTTTTGCATATGAGTATTGTAATTATCGGAGGAAACGAGAGAATGGTCACCAGATATGAGAATCTGTGTCAGGATTATGGATGTAAGGCGAAAGTCTTTGTCAAAGAACATGGTTCCATTAAGAAAAAAATGGGCTGCCCGGATTTGCTTTTGATGTTTACCAATACGGTTTCCCACAAAATGGTTATGAATGCTTCCCAAGAGGCCAAGAGGAACAACATTCCTATTGTGCGGATTCACAGAGCCAGCACAGCAGCGCTGCAGTCTGTACTGGAGGATATCAAAGGAGGAGCGGTTTATGCTTGATGAATTTTTAATCCGTCACAGCGCTCCCACGCTGGCCGGACTGAAGACAGCCAATCTTTTCTGGTATCCCTGGGAAAACCGGGAAGAATTGAAGGCAGTTCTGGAAGAATGGCAGAAGGTGTTTCAGGAAAAGGGATTGGGTCTGATGGTTATGCGCCTGCACGGGCAAAGGGCTCTTTTGTATGTATATAGAATCAGCCGCCTTGAGCAGGATTTAAACCGCAGGGAAACCAGACAGATGTTAGCAGCAGAGGGCTATGCATATGAAAAAGCGAAAGAGGCTTTGGTCTGTCTGCGGCAGAGAATTCAAAGCTGTGCAAAGTTCCCTCACGAAATCGGACTGTTTCTGGGATATCCCCAGGAGGATGTGAAGGGATTTATAGAAAATGAAGGGAAAAACTGCAAATGCTGCGGCTGCTGGAAAGTGTACTGCAACGAATGTGAAGCAAGAAAAACCTTTCATAAATTTAAAAAGTGCGAACTGGTTTATACCCGTCTGTTTTTGGGAGGAAGACCGGTCAAAAAGTTGATTGTAGCAGCGTAAAACAGGAAATTTCCATACGAACCTTCTGATAAAAAGGGACGGCCACGAAGGACGGGAGAGTCCGGATTCTGGCCGTCCCTTTTAAAAAGAGGTTGCGTCAGAGGAAAAGTCGGGCTATACTCTTACTATGCAGTACACCAGAAGATATTTCATACTGCAAAAAGGAGCAGACAATGAAACAAATCATACTTGCAAGTGCATCACCGAGACGGCGGGAATTGTTATCCCAGGCAGGGATTCCTTTTGTGGTAAAGCCCAGCCAGGCAGAAGAAAAGATAACCGTCAAAGAGCCGGGGCAGGCTGTGGAGGAGCTGTCCCTGTTAAAATGCCGTGATATTTATGCACAGACAACAGGAGACGTGGCAGTTATCGGTGCGGATACTGTAGTGGCCGCAGAAGGCAGAATTTTAGGAAAGCCGGCTGATAAGGAGGAGGCTGTGAGCATGCTCACCATGCTTCAGGGAAAACAGCACGAAGTCTATACCGGTGTAACGGTTATGGTGAGGGAAGAGGGAAAAGAAAATATCCGCACCTTCCATGAAAAGACAGAAGTGTATTTTTATCCCATGACAGAAGAAGAAATCAGGGGATATGTGGAGACCGAAGAACCTATGGATAAGGCAGGTGCTTACGGAATCCAGGGGAAATCCGCAGTCTTTATCCGGGAAATCCGGGGGGATTATAATACGGTTGTGGGGCTGCCTCTGGCAAGACTCTATCAGGAATGCAGAAAAATGGGATTGGAAATAAAGGAGTGGTAGACATGTATAAAGCTTGTATTTTTGACCTGGACGGAACCATTGCAGATACCGTGGAATCCATTGCCTATGTGGGAAATCAGACACTGCGTCATTTTCACCTGCCGGAACTTCCGGTGGAAAATTATAATTTTTATGCAGGAGACGGTGCAGATGAACTGGTAAGAAGAATGCTGCAGGCAGTTCCCGGCGGCGATAAAGTGGATTATGAGGAAGTGCGGGTTTTGTACCGGAAGTGGTTTGGAGAAAATCCTTTTTACCATGTAAAGCCTTTTGAAGGAATTCTGGAACTTCTGGAAGGACTGAAAAAGGAAGGTCTGAAAATTGCTGTCTTTTCCAATAAACCTCACGGGGCGGCTGTGGAAGTTGTGGAAAAGATTTTCGGCAGAGACGTGTTCCATAAGGTGCAGGGACAGACTGAGAAGATTCCCAGAAAGCCTTCTCCCATAGGCGCCCTGGCTATTGCAGAGGAATTTCAGATTTCTCCAAAGGAGTGCATTTACTGCGGAGATACCAACACAGATATGGATACCGGGAAAGCGGCAGGCATGTTTACCGTAGGGGTGACCTGGGGATTCCGCCCAAGAACAGAATTGGAAGAACACCATGCGGATAAAATTGTGGACCGGCCGGAAGAAATTCTGACTCTTGCAAAAAGAGAAAAGGAGAAGCAGAAAAATGCTGAAGCTGATAGCCAGTGACTTAGACGGAACCCTTCTGCAAAACGGAGTCAGGACGTTGTCTGACACTGTCATAGAGCAGATAAAGCAGTTAAAAGAAATGGGTATTTTATTTGTAGCCGCCAGCGGAAGACAGTATACCAATCTGCAAAGACTGTTTGCACCTGTCTGTGAGGATATTGCCTATGTCTGTGAAAACGGTGCCCTGGTAGTTTACAAAGGAAAAATTTTACATAAAAATATCTTTGAAAGGGAATTGGCAGAAGAAATGCTGCATAGCATATTGAAGAAAGACCGTGCGGAACTGGTGGTTTCCGGGGAAAGGACGGTTTATCTGCAGCCTAAGACAGAGGCTTTTCGGGAATACATGATAAATTTTGTGAAAAACGACACTATGGTGCTGCCGGATATTTTTCAGGTGCCGGAGGAAATCATTAAGATTTCCGTATATGAGGAAAACGGCGCGGAGGCCATTGCGCCTTACTGGAAAAAGGCCTTTGGCAGCAGAGCCACGGTAGTGACTTCCGGGATTTCCTGGCTGGATATGATGCCTTTAAGCGCAGATAAGGGAAACGGGCTTCGGGTGCTGAAGAAACACCTTCTTTTGTCTGATGAGAACTGCGCGGCTTTTGGCGACAATTTCAATGATTTGGAAATGCTGCAGGAAGTGACCTATGGCTTTGCCGTGGGAGAGGCCAGGAAGGAAGTGCGGGAAACCGCCGGAAGAGTAACCGACAGAGTGGAAACGGTACTGGAAAAAGTGATAAAACAGGGAGGAAATTGGTATGAATGAGTACAGCGAAGAGTGTATTTTAACATTTTTAAGAAATCAGGAGCAGCTTTTTACAGAGCCTGTGGCAGAGACAGAGGAAGAGGCGGAGGCCTTTTTAGAGGACTGCATGGCCGCTGTGGTGGATTCACTGGAAGAAGTGAGAGTGTACTTTGAGGAAAACGGCATGGACGTAGAGGATATGTCCCTGGAAGAACTGGAGGACGCCAGTGAAGTTTTCCCACTGCCAAACGGTCAGTATTTGATTGTAGAAGGATAAATAAAAAGGAAAAAAGAGGCTGCTGCATGATTTCTGATGAAAGGTTCATAGAAGACATGCAGAAGCCTTTTTCTGAATGATTTACAGATGGGAGAGATGAGATGACAGGAATTATATTGGGAATCACCTTGATTATGCTGCTTTGCGTGCTTGCAGAAAAGTTTTCGGACAGGCTGGGTATGCCTGCGCTGATACTGTTTATGTTTATCGGCATGCTTTTCGGAAGTGACGGTATTTTTAAAGTACCTTTTGAAAATTTTGAACTGGCAGAAAGAATCTGTTCGGTGGCTTTTGTATTTATTATGTTTTATGGCGGATTCAATACCAAGTGGGAGGCGGCGAAGAGTATTGCAGGAAAGGCCGTTACCCTGTCTACAGCAGGTGTTTTCATTACGGCCGGAATTACGGCTTTGCTTTGCAATGTAGTTTTAAAGTTTTCTTTTGAAGAGAGTTTTCTGATTGGCGCCGTGCTGTCTTCTACAGATGCAGCCAGTGTGTTTGCCATTCTGCGAAAAAAGAAGCTGAACCTAAAGGATGGGACAGCGTCACTTCTGGAGGTGGAAAGCGGAAGCAATGACCCCATTTCCTATCTTCTCACGATTATAGCCATTGGAATTATGACAAATGGAAAATCCGGAAATATTGCGGCTGTGATTGCCATGCAGATTATCTTCGGTGTTCTGGTAGGACTGGTGCTGGCGAAGCTTTGCGTCTTTATTATGGCAAATACTAGTCTGATTGCGGAAGGGCTGGAGATGGTTTTTGTGATTGCCATGGTGCTGGGCTGCTATGGTCTGACTTCTTTTGTGGGGGGCAATGCTTTTTTGAGTGTGTATCTTTTCGGTATTCTTATGGGAAACAGCAAAATCAAAAAGAAGGAGATACTGATTCCGTTTTTTGACGGCGTTACCAGCCTGGCTCAGATATTGATTTTCTTTTTAATCGGACTTTTAACCTTTCCGCATCAGATGCCGGAAATCATTCCCACAGCGCTTGCTATTGTGGCTTTTCTGACAATTATCAGCAGGCCGGTGGCTGTCTTTTTACTTTTAAAGCCTATGAAATGCAGCAACCGGCAGTGCTGGCTGATTTCCTGGGCAGGGCTTCGCGGTGCCTCTTCTTCAGTATTTGCCATTACCGCCGTAGCGGCAGGGATTTCTATGAAGCAGGATTTGTTCCACATTGTGTTTATGGTTTCTCTTTTCTCTGTAGCCATTCAGGGAACGTTTCTGCCCAAGGTGGCGCAGAAGCTGTCTATGATTGATGATACCGCGGATGTAAGCAAAACCTTTAACGATTATCAGGAAGAAACTTCGCTGCAGCTTATGCGCATGTATATTCCCCAGGGGCATGAGTGGGATGGAAAGAAAATAAAAGAGGTGAACATTCCCACGGGCTCTCTGGCTTTGATGATTAAACGGGGAGAGGAAATGATACTGACAAAAGGAAATACAGAAATCTGTGCCGGGGACAGTGTGATTCTCAGTGTGCCGCCTTATAATACCAATGAGACGGAGCAGCTCCAGGAGAAGCGTATTCTTTCAGGGGATAAATGGTGCAACAAAAGCATAGCCCAGCTGCATTTGTCCAGAAACGAACTGATTGCCATGGTTATTCGTGGGGAGGAGGCCATTATTCCGGATGGAAAAACGGTGTTAAAGGAGCAGGATGTTGTGGTTATGTACCGGGACATGGCAGCCGGAAAGTGAGAAAGAATTCTCCAGCTGTTTTTTCCCTTGTATTTGTGGTAAAATAAAGAAAGATATCCGGCAGAAGAATAAGAGAACAGGAGTGTGATAGCAAGATGGAAATCAGCAGTCTGGTAGAAAAACAGAGAGCCTTTTTTCAAAAAGGCATTACAAAAACCCCGCAATTTCGTCAGAAAGCACTGGAAAGGCTGGAAAAAGGAATCAGACGGTATGAGAAGGAAATTCATCAGGCTCTCCGAAAAGACCTGGGGAAATCAGAGTTTGAGGCCTATATGACCGAAGTGGGACTGACGCTTTCCGAACTGACTTATGTGAAAAAACACCTTTCCGCCTGGATGCGGCCAAATGGGGTGCCGACTCCTCTGGCCCAGTTTCCGGCAAAAAGTTTTGAAATGACAGAACCATACGGGGTGGTACTGATTATGTCTCCCTGGAATTATCCGTTTATGCTGTGTATGGAACCGCTGATTGGCGCCATTGCCGCAGGAAACTGCTGTATTGTGAAGCCGTCTGCCTATGCGCCCCATGTATCGGCAGTGCTGAAAAAAATGCTTTCGGCAGTGTTTCCACCGGAGTTTGCAGCCGTGGTAGAGGGGGGAAGGGAAGAGAACAGCCGCCTTTTAGAGCAGCGTTTTGACTATATTTTCTTCACAGGCGGAAAAGCGGTGGGACAGCTGGTACTGGAAAAAGCAGCTGTCCATCTGACGCCGGTGACCTTGGAACTGGGTGGAAAAAGTCCCTGTATCGTAGACGAAACGGCGGATTTGAAACTGGCGGCCAGGCGTCTGGTATTCGGGAAATATTTGAACAGCGGTCAGACTTGTGTGGCTCCCGATTATCTTCTGGTGCAGAAAAGTGTGAAAGAGCCTTTCCTGAACTATGTAAAAATGTGGATTCATAAAATGCTGGGAAAAAATCCACTGGAGAATCCCAATTATCCCAAAATGATAAACGAAAAGCATTACCACAGAATGTTGGAACTTATCAAAGGCGAGGCAATTCTGGAAGGGGGATTTGGCGAGGAAGCGCGTCTGCGGATTGCCCCTACTGTACTGGATTATGTTTCTCCGGATTCCCCGGTTATGCAGGAAGAAATTTTCGGTCCGGTGCTTCCGGTGCTGACTTATGACACCATAGAAGAAGCAGAAACCTTTATCCGTGACAGAGAAAAGCCCTTGGCTCTTTACCTTTTTACGAAAAATCCGGACACAGAGCAGAGGATTTTGAGGAATCTTTCCTTTGGCGGCGGTTGTGTGAATGACACCATTATTCATCTGGCTACTTCCCGCATGGGCTTTGGAGGAGTAGGAGCCAGCGGTATGGGAAGTTACCACGGAAAGAAGAGCTTTGACACTTTCAGCCATACCAAGAGTATGGTAAAGAAAGCCGGCTGGCTGGATTTGCCCATTCGCTATCAGCCTTATACCAAAGGGAAAAAGCAGCTTTTGCGTATGTTTTTAAGATGACCGGAAAGGAGCGTGGAGAATATGAAAGAAAAACAAGGATCCGGATTCTGGGACAAGCGCTCCCGGATGTTTGACAGCCAGGTTCTGGAGGTTTATAAAAATGCCTACAAAAAGACAGTAAAGCGGTCTGCAGCATTTCTGAATCAGGAAAATACTGTATTGGAAATCGGCTGCGGCACCGGAATTGTGACCATGCAGCTGGCAGATTGCGTGAAGGAAATTACCGCAATAGATAGTTCAAGGGAAATGCTTTTGCGTGCAGAGCAAAAAGCCAGAGAACTGGGAAAACAGAATATTTCCTTTCACTGCGGAACCCTTAAGGATAGGAAGTTTCCGGCGAAATCCTTTGACGTGGTGACCGCCTATAATGTGCTGCTTTATATGGAAAATCAGGAGGAAGTGCTGGAGCAAATTTATGAAGTCTTAAAGCCGGGCGGCCTTTTTATTTCGGCTACGGACTGCCTTGGCAGAAGTCTGTCAAAAGAAGCCATAAAGAAGTTCTGGAAAAGCAAACTGCATCTTATGCCGTATGTGGCCTTTGATACCCCTATTGGGCTTATGCGGAGAATACAAAAGCACGGTTTTTTAGTGCTGGAGATTGTGAATCTGCATAAAAGTCCGCCCAATATTTTTATCGTAGGGCAGAAAGTGGAAAAATGAAAATCTAAACAAAATATAAAATTTATAAATTATTAGCACTCACTGAAAATGAGTGCTAATTTTCTCTTGACTTTTATTCCCCTGCGTATTAATATGTTTTTTAGAAATGAAGAAAAAGGAGATGCATTATCATGGCTAATAAGCGTGGTACTTTATCAATTAATAGTGACAATATTTTTCCGATTATTAAGAAATGGCTCTACTCAGACCATGACATTTTTTTCCGTGAACTGATTTCCAACGGCTGCGACGCTATCACAAAGCTGAAAAAGCTGGAAGTCATGGGCGAGTATACTTTCCCGGAAAATCATAAAAACAAAATCCAGGTTATCGTAAATCCGGAAGAGAAAACCCTGAAATTTATTGATACCGGTCTTGGTATGACAGCGGAAGAAGTAGAAGAGTATATCACCCAGATTGCCTTTTCAGGTGCAACCCAGTTCCTGGAGAAATACAAAGACAAGACAAACGAAGACCAGATTATCGGACACTTTGGTTTGGGATTCTATTCTGCATTTATGGTGGCAGATGAAGTGCAGATTGATACGCTTTCTTATAAGGAAGGCGCTGTGCCGGTACACTGGTCCTGCGACGGCGGCACCGAATACGAAATCGGTGAGGGAAATAAGACAGAAGTGGGTACTGAAATTACCCTGTTTTTAAATGAAGACAGCCTGGAGTTTGCCAACGAATACCGTGCAAGAGAAGTCATTGAGAAATACTGTTCCTTCATGCCGACGGAAATATTCCTGTCCAAGGCGAATGCGCCGCAGGAATATGAAACGGTAGAAGAATCCGAAGTCAGAGAAGACGATGTAGTTGTAGAGCACATTCACGAAGAGGCCAAAACCGAAGAAAAAGAGAACGAAAACGGCGAAAAAGAAGTGGTAGAAGTTTCCCCTGCAAAGGAAATGGTAAAAATCCACAAGCGTCCGGTTTCTTTAAGCGATACCAACCCGTTATGGATGAAGCACCCAAATGAATGTACAGACGAGGACTATAAGGCTTTTTACCGCAAAGTCTTTATGGATTACAAAGAGCCGCTGTTCTGGATTCATCTGAATATGGATTATCCGTTTAACTTGAAAGGTATTTTGTACTTCCCGAAAATCAACATGGAATATGAATCCATTGAGGGAACCATTAAATTATACAACAACCAGGTATTTATTGCAGACAACATTAAGGAAGTGATTCCGGAGTTTTTGATGCTTTTAAAGGGTGTGATTGACTGTCCGGACTTACCGCTGAACGTATCCAGAAGCGCCCTTCAGAACGATGGATTCGTGAAGAAAATTTCTGACTATATCAGCAAAAAGGTAGCAGACAAGCTGACCGGTATGTGCAAGACAGACAGAGAAAACTATGAAAAATACTGGGATGACATCAATCCGTTTATCAAATTCGGCTGCTTAAAAGATACGAAGTTCTCTGAAAGAATGATGGACTACATTCTGTATAAGAACATTGACGGAAAATATCTGACTTTGGAAGACTGTATCAAAGAGAATGCAAAAGAAACACCGGAAGATACAAAGGAAGAAGTTCTGGAGGAAACCAAAGACGAGGCACAGAAAGAGCCGGAGAAGACCAATATCTACTATGTCACAGATGAAGTACAGCAGAGCCAGTACATCAATCTGTTTAAAGAACAGGGACAGGATGCTGTGATTCTGAAGCACAACATTGACTCTGCATTTATCTCTCATGTAGAGCAGGCAAAGGAAACAGTCAGATTCCTTCGCATTGATGCAGATTTGACAGAAGCAGTGAAAGAGGAAGGAAAGAATCTGGAAGACGAGACAAAAGAGTTGTCAGAAGTTTTCAAAAAAGCTTTGAAAAAAGAGAATCTGACCGTGAAAGTGGAAAGCCTGAAAAACGAGAAGGTATCTTCCATGATGACGATTTCAGAAGAAAACCGCCGTATGCAGGAAATGATGAAAATGTACAATATGTATGGTATGGACCCGTCTATGTTCGGCGGACAGGAAACTCTGGTATTAAATGCCAACAATAAACTGGTGCAGTATGTACTGGAGCACAAAGAAGGAGAACAGACACAGATTCTCTGTGAACAGCTCTATGATTTGGCGTTAATCAGCCACAGACAGCTGACACCGGAGGAAATGACAAAATTTGTAGCCCGAAGCAATGAGATTATGCTGTTGCTGGCAAAATAAACCAGGCAGTTACGAGAAAAAATAACAAAAGGAAAGAGCAGAAAAATCCGTATGGGAGTTTCTGCTCTTTCCTTTTTGAAGACAGGTACAGCCTGTTGGATTTAGGAGGATGGTACTGTAAAAATTTGGAGAAACATATAGACAAATAATGCGGAGTGTATTAGAATAATGCTCGAAAATGGGTAAGTATGAGAGAAAATGACGCATAGAGAAAATGTCCCGGAAGGAAACAGAGCCGGCAAGGGAGAAATGAAGAATATGAAAGCATACAAAAAAGAGAAAAAGAAGTATCTGAACAGTATGGGCGGCAGAAGGCTGAAAGTGCGGGTTCACATGCTGCTGCTGGGGACGCTTTCCCTGGGAATTGTTATATATTCTGTAGTTTGTACCATTCAAATGAAATCAAAGGATGCCAAAACCACAAAAGAATATGTAAGGAATTATGTGGAGCAGCGGGCTGATATGATAGACATGGAAATCAGCAGCAATACAGCCATGATGACGGGACTGGCCGAGACTCTGACAGAAGAAAAACCCCGGGATGGATATAGAAAGTTACCTGGAGACTAAGAGGAAGCTGTATGGTTTTGATTTTATTGCGCTATATGATGATAAAACAGGAGAGGTACAGCTTGCTGGAAAAGGTTTTGAGGATGTAAACAGGGAAGAACTGACAGAAAACGATGTGTTTGGGCAGGAATTAAGAGAAGGACATTGTGCGTCCTGTATGGAAGAGGAACGAATGGTCTATGCCGTAAAGACAGGCAGCGCCAGTGAAGAAAAAACTTTGTGGGCAGCAGCTTCGTCAGAAGAAATAACAAGTATTATGATGTCTAAAACGTTCCAGGAAAAAAGCAGTACTTATGTGGTAGATAAAACGGAGCAGGTACTTCTGTCTTCCGGGGAAGAAGAGAGCATGGCGTTTTGGAATCTTGTCGTAGGACAGAAGGAAGATAAAGAGATTCTGGAAAATGCAGAACGTATGAAAGAAAATATCAGCAACCACAAGGGCGGCGTTTTCCGTATCCTTCTGCCCGGCTATAAGAGGTATTACCTGGCTTACGAGCCTCTGGAAAGAAGAGATGGACAGCTGTAACCATTGTTTCTGCGGATTTGTTTTCCGGTTTTTCTGATTCTTACGTAGTGAAAATGATGGGAAATCTGGTTGTGGTTATGCTGGTGTTCGGCGCTTATTTTTCCTGCTGTTTAAAAGCTACAGCGAGGGGGAAAAGAAACTGGAACACCTGGCTTTTTCCGATGAGGTGACCGGAGGAATCAATAAGCTGGAGTTTCAGATAAAATATCGGAAGCTTTGCAGAAAGCATATTGCAGAACAGTATGCCATTGTTATGATGGATTCGGTGGACTTTAAGATTGTGAACAGAAATCTGGGCGCAAAAAACGGAGATAAACTGCTTCGCTATTTTTATGCTGTAATGGCGGAGGCGTTAAAAGAAGAAGACAGAGAGTTTGTTACCCGGACAGAAATGGATCATTTCTTTTTATGTATGAAGGAAACGAATTTTCAGGTTATCCAGGAGCGGTTAAATGCCATAGTAAGGGAGATTAATACCTTTCAGGGGATGGATTTACCGAAATATAAGATTCGGTTTCGCAGAGGTATCAGCTTTGGCGACAGTTCTGAAACGGATGTAACGGTGATTCAGGATCAGGCCAGAGCAGCCTTGAAGAACCAGAAGTAGAAGCATATTTAGAACAGGAAAAAGAAAATACTTCCGACCTATGTGCTCTGTTTTTTTTGGACTTGGATCATTTCAAAGAAGTGAATGATACGTTGGGTCATATAGTAGGAGATAAGGCCTTGCATGAAGCAGCAGCCAGCCTGAAATCCGTTATCCGAGCCAAGGATTTGATATGCAGAATCGGAGGGGACGAGTTTATGCTGTTTATCAAGGATGCGGAGAGCGTAGCGGATATTCGTTTCTGCGCGGAGAAGATAAACAGAATTTTGGTAAAAACCTACGAAAAAGACGGAAAAGAAGTGACAGTCAGCGCTTCCATAGGCATTGCCCTTGTGGAAGAAGGAATTACGTTTGAAAGCCTTTATGAAAGGGCTGACAGAGCGCTTTATGAGGTGAAAAACAAACACAGGAATCAATATTGGATTGCATAAGAGAGGGGATATAAAAATGGATGAAAGAGGAATGCAGAAGCGTCTGAGAAAGATAACACTTTTCTTTACTCTGGTGAGTCTTGTGCTCTTAATGGGAAGCGGAGGCATTTCCATCCTGCTGAATCATACGTTTCAGAATGAAATCGAAGATCAGATTGTGACAGAGACAAACAGGCATAGAACCAATATCAACAGAAAAATTGACACAGACCTGCAAACTCTTTATACCCTGTCAAGTTTTATGGAGTTCAGCGGAACCATAGACAGCAGCCAGTTTGCAAAGGGATTGTATGAATCCAACAATGAGAACAGCTTCCTGCAGATGGGATACTTTGAAAAGGGCGGAACAGGAATCCGCGTAACCGTCAATGGCGCCATGGAAGAAAATATGAAGGCAGAAGAGACGGATTCCACTTTCTATGAGAGCATTCAGAAAGCCTGGGACGGGAAAAGCGTGGTTTCCGATGTCTATCATGACAGCGCAGCAGATGAAGATTTCATTGCGTATGCAGTTCCTGTACAGAAAAATGGAACGGTGGTAGGCGCCTTGACGGCCTGTGAAAGCACGTCGGTGTTTTTTGATGTATTAAGTATTAAAAGTGGTTTCAGTGAACAGACAAAGGTTCGGGTTATGGGGACAGACGGAAAATTTTTTCTGCCTGCCCAGTCCGGAGATCAGGCAGACTCTGTTTCTGATATTCTTCTCTCTGAAAAAGAGCGGACAGCATTTCAGAACATGTTGGAACAGGGAAAAAGTAAATTTATGGAGGTCAATGAGAATGGGCAGACTTGCCGGATGTTTGCAGAGCCGGTAGGGGTTCATGACTGGTATCTGGTGCTGACTGCCACAGAACGGGGAATCAGCGAGCCACTGTACCAGAACCTTCTGATTACGAGGATTATTTTCTTCCTGCTTCTGGCTCTTTCCGGTATGTGTATCCTGTATGGCGCCCGTCTGATGAAGCGAAACAGCAGAGCACTTCTGCGGTTTGCCTATTATGACCAGCTGACAGGCAGTTATAATATGGTGAAGTTCTCCCACATGCTGGAAGAAACCATTGCCAGTACCCGGGATTTCAGTCTGGTGGCCATGAACATCCGCAAGTTTAAGTTTATCAATGAGACTTTTGGAGATGAAGTGGCTAACCAGCTGCTGTGCTATGTGAAAAAGGTGCTGGATGAGGCAGTTTTTGAGGGAGAGTTCTTCTGCCGGGAAACTGCGGATAAGTTTTACATACTCATGAGAACTTCATATGAAAACCTTGTGCAGAGGCGTCTGGAGGAGATTACAGAGCACATTCGTGATTTCTTTCTGCACTACAACCGGCAGTACCGCATGATGATTTATGCAGGGGTGGTGACCGGGGCAGAGATAAACGGCAGTTTTGTGAAGCGGGAAGAACTTATGAGTCATGTCATGTTTGCATTGGACAGAGCGAAGAAGCGGCAGCAGGATGATTTTTCCGGATCAGTTTATTCCGCTGTTTGAGCAGAATGGTTTCTGTACAGAACTGGATTTGTATATGGTAGAGCTGGCATGCCGTCAGATTCGCCAGTGGATGGATGAAGGAAAGGAAGCCATTCCCATTTCGGTCAATCAGTCCAAACTGTTGTTTTACAAGGACGGATATGTGGAAAATCTGTGTGAAATCATGGAACGGTACCATGTGCCGGCTAAGATGATTACCCTGGAAATTCTGGAGGGCCTGGCTCTTGGGGATGCAGAAGGATTAAACAGCAGAATCCGGGAACTGAAAGAAAAGGGCTTCCAGATTTCCATGGATGATTTCGGCAGCGGCTACTCTTCTCTGAACATTCTGTGCAGTCTGGAAATTGATGAATTGAAGCTGGACAGAGCGTTTCTGATGGAAATGCCGGGTCATAAAAAATGGCAGCAGCAGATTGTGATGGAACAGATTGCACAGCTGGCAAAGAAAATGAACATGACGACTGTGGCAGAAGGCGTGGAAACCTGGGAAGACGAAGCCTTTATTCTGAAAGCAGGCTGTGATTACGGACAGGGGTATTATTACAGCAAACCTCTTTGTGCCGCTGAATTTACGGAAAAATATATGTAGAAAAAAGGCTCCTTTGGTTTAAAGGAGTCCTTTTTTAAACTGTATCATCATTTCACGGGTAAGGCTGACATCATAGTCGTCATAGGGGATTTCTTCCCGTTCAAACCACTGTGCCACAGCCAGTTCGTTTTTGTCTAAGGTGATGGTATCTTCTCCCTCCAAATCGCAGACAAAGCCGGCCAGAAGGCTGCCGGAAAGTCCCCAGGGCTGGCTCTTGTAGTAGCGGATATTCTTCACTTTTAAACCAACCTCTTCCATGACCTCTCTTTTTACGGTTTCCTCCAGGGTTTCTCCGATTTCTGCAAATCCCGCAATAAGGGCATAGCGTTTGGCGTTTCTTCCCGCATATTTTGACATGAGAATTTTGTTCCCGTTGGTAACCGCCACAATGACGGCTGGAGAAATTTTAGGATATTCTGTGGATTGGCACTGAGGACAGTACATCATGCGCTCTTTTTCGTCATGGATGAGTTTGTGTCCGCAGGTTCCGCAGAACCGGCGTCCTTTATACCAGTTGTAGAGATGAAAGCCGGTGACAAGTCCGAAACACTGCTCCTTAGGCTGCATACTGCGGAAAATGGAAATATCCTGATATGTAAAGTCTGCAAATTCTTCTGCCTCATAATCAAAAAGCAGGAAATATCTTTGTTCGTCAATGGAAAAAAGATAAATACAGGCACTGGGAGAAAGGTTCTGGCTGCCAGAGAGCGTTTCCCAGGTGGGGAAGGTGAGAAGCCCGTCTCTTATGGCGCCAAGGATTTCCCGGCTGCGGAAGGAGAGAATGAAATCTCCGTTCTCAGGCTGTGCGTGGGTGTATTCGTTGTGATAGCAATGAAAATCAAGGTCCTGAATCATGTTGATTACCTCCGAATGTAAAATAAAGTAAGACAAATCAGTTACAGTTTTTCGCAGGGGATTTGCTGCTGTCTGAAAAATTTCTGAATCAAATCGTCCCAGACGTGGTCAAGGGATTTATCCAGGGTAAAGGTCTTTAGGGAAGTACCAGTGGTACAGGTCAGTGTCTTTCCGTCATACTGGAAATTGACAAATAACCCGAAAACATCATCAGAGGAAAAGTTCAGATGATTTCCCAAAAGAAGTTTTTCCGTATTTTTTTCGGAAAGACGGAATACAATCTTAAAGTGAAGAGGTGTTTTCTTTCCTTTCATCATGGAAAAGCAAAAGGGTTTAATATCCCGCCAGAGCGAATAAGTCTGCTTTTGCGTCTGGAGGAGTTGGGCCTCCTGTGTATCGTAAAAGTCTGTATGCAGAGTACCGTCAATGGTAAAGGTTGCAAAGGTGGTGACAGAGGCCTCGCACAGCCAGAAGCTGTCAAAGGTACTGCCGATAAGAAGCTTGGACATGAAATCCTTTAAGTCCACAATCTGCAGAGCAATCATAGTAAGAATCCCTCGTTTCTCTAAAAATTACTGCATGAAACACAGATAAGAACAGTATAAACGAAAATCAGAAAAAATCCTAGAGTTTTCCGGGAAAAAACCTTTTCAAATAGCAGGCTTTGTGTTATTATAAGACATGGTATTAAAAACTACATAAAGAGGTTGTTGAAAATGAGTTATAAAATAGTGATAGACAGCTGCGGCGAACTGCCCGAAAGCTGGAAAACAGATGAAAATATAGAAAGTATCCCCCTGACGCTTACGGTAGAAGGAGAGGATATTATAGATGATGAAACCTTTGACCAAAGCGCTTTTTTGAAAAAGACTGCACAGAGTCCGGAGTGTCCGAAATCTTCCTGCCCTTCTCCGGAGCGGTATATGCAGGCTTATGACTGCAGCGCAGAGCGTGTATATGCAGTCACCCTGTCTTCTAATCTGAGCGGTTCTTACAACAGCGCCGTGCTGGGAAAAAATCTTCTTCTGGAGAACCGGCCAGAGCAGAAAATATATGTCTTTGATTCCCGTTCTGCTTCGGTAGGGGAAACGCTTGTTGCCATGAAGATTCGGGAGTGCGAGGAGCAGGGCATGGCGTTTGAGCAGGTCATTGAGACGGTGGAGGCGTACATTGATTCCCAGAACACATACTTTGTCCTGGAGAATCTGGAGACTCTGCGCAAAAACGGAAGACTCAGCAATCTGAAAGCCTTTGTGGCATCTGCGCTGAAAATCAAGCCGGTGATGGGGTCCACCCCGGAAGGTACCATTGTGCAGCTGAACCAGGCCAGGGGCATTAATAAGGCCATGATGAAAATGGTGGATTATGTTGCCCAGAGGGCAAAGGACAGCGAGGAAAAGGTGCTGGCTATCAGCCACTGCAACTGTCCGGCCAGAGCGGAAATTGTAAAAGAGGCGATTTTGCAGAGAGTTTCCGTAAAAGATGTGGTGATTCTGGATACGGCAGGTGTCAGCACCATGTATGCCAATGACGGAGGCGTGATTGTAGTCTTATAGTTTTGTTTTGCAATTTGTCTCACAAAGGAATTGACAGGAAGAAAAAAATCAGATATAGTAGAAACGCTATGGGATACAAAGTTCGACAGATTCCATGCAAATATTTATGTGACCATCCCGGAAGGGATTAAGGCCATACGGACAGCCGGGTCAACTGCCGATTGGCAACGGAAGTTGCCTTATTGATTGAGTTAAAAGCTCAAATTTTATAAGTTGGTAACTTTACAACCAGTGCGTACAGATGCACATCAACTTGTGAAACGGTCAATAAGAGTAGTAAAAGTAAGATATTTGCTATATAGACTCTGAACTTGAGTAATTCCATAATCAAACCTTTATTTTCTGCCTTGTGCAGAATTTAAAAACATGGATAAGAAATGGTCAGCCGCAGGTGATGTGTAGAAATATACGTCATTTGCGGCTTTTTACGTTTGCTTTAAGCCTGCGGAAAAGCCATATTTCAGGAAGAAAAAGGAGTTATCCGTTGTGGGCGAGAAAATGAAATTGTATGGATTTAATAATTTGACGAAAGCCCTGAGCTTTAATATTTATGATGTCTGTTATGCAAAGACGGCCAGAGAGCAGAAAGACTATATTGCCTATATTGACGAGCAGTACAATTCCGAAAGACTGACGGGGATTTTAACCAATCTGACGGACATGATAGGAGCCCAGGTACTGCATGTTTCCCAGCAGGATTATGAACCCCAGGGGGCGTCCGTGACTTTGCTGATTGCAGAAGGGTCTATGATTCCCGCAGGCAGCACTCAGGTGGCTCATCTGGACAAAAGCCATGTGACAGTGCATACTTACCCGGAATACCATCCGGAAACCTGTCTGGCCACTTTTCGGGTGGACATTGATGTGGCAACCTGCGGAGAAATTACACCGCTGTCTACACTGGATTACCTCATAGGCTCTTTTGATTCGGATATTATTACCATGGATTACCGGGTACGGGGCTTTACCCGCAGTGTAAACGGCAGGAAGCTGTTTATGGATCATAAGATTACATCTATTCAGGATTATATTGCAGCAGAAACCCTGCAGCGGTATGATGCGGTAGACATCAATGTGTATGAGGCAAACCTTTTTCACACGAAAATGATGTTAAAGGAAATTGATTTGCAGAATTATCTTTTTAATACAGATATTTACGAACTGCCGCCCAAGAAACGGCTGGATATTATGAACAGCCTGCGGCGGGAAATGATAGAGGTCTTCAGCGGAAGAAATATTTACTGACAGGGGAGATGGGAAAATGGGAAAATTATCTCAGGAGAATGCCCCTATTTATGAGGCGTTGGAAAATTTAAGAAAGATGCGGGTGGTGCCTTTTGATGTGCCGGGACACAAAAGAGGCCGGGGAAATCCGGAACTGACACAGCTTTTGGGAGAGCAGTGCATGAACATGGATGTAAATTCCATGAAGCCTCTGGACAATCTCTGCCATCCCGTATCCGTGATTAAGGAGGCGGAGGAACTGGCGGCAGAGGCCTTTCATGCAGCCCATGCTTTTCTTATGGTGGGAGGCACGACCTCCTCGGTGCAGAGTATGATTCTCTCGGTAGCCAAAAGAGGGGAAAAAATCATCCTGCCCAGAAACGTACATAGAAGTGTGATTGGGGCCATGGTGCTGTGCGGGGCAGTTCCGGTTTATGTGAATCCCCAGTGCAGCCAGAGGCTTGGGATTCCTCTTGGTATGTCTGTGGAAGATGTGAGACGGGCTATAGAGGAAAATCCGGATGCAAAGGCCGTGCTGGTGAACAATCCCACCTACTATGGGGTCTGTTCGGATATCCGCTCTATTGTGAAGCTGGCACATGAGCATGGCATGTACTGTCTGTCTGACGAGGCCCATGGAACGCACTTTTATTTTTCGGATAAGCTGCCGGTATCGGCGATGGAGGCCGGAGCGGATATGGCAGCGGTATCCATGCACAAGTCCGGGGGAAGTCTGACCCAGAGTTCCCTTTTGCTGACAGGATCGGGAATTTCGCCGGGACATGTCCGCCAGATTATCAATCTGACCCAGACTACCAGCGGTTCGTATCTTCTCATGTCCAGTCTGGATATTTCCAGAAGAAATCTGGCTCTGCGGGGAAGAGAAACCTTTGAAAAAGTCATGGAACTGGCCGAATACGCCAGAAGCGAAATCAATGAGATTCCAGGCTTTTATGCCTTTTCCAAAGAACTGATAAACGGTGACAGTGTTTTCGATTTTGATGTGACCAAGCTTTCTGTACATACGCTGGAAGTAGGGCTGGCAGGCATTGAAGTCTATGATCTGCTCCGGGATGAGTATGACATTCAGATAGAATTCGGAGATTTCGGCAATGTGCTGGCATACCTTTCCATTGGAGACAGAAAGCGGGACGTTGAGCGTCTGGTTTCTGCTCTTTCAGAGATTTCCCGCAGATTCGGGAAGGAAAAGGTGGATTTGCTGGAACAGGAGTATATACCGCCCCTGGTAGCGGTATCTCCCCAGGATGCGTTTTATGCGCCCAAAGAGGCACTGCCTCTGGAGCACTGTGTGGGACGGATATGCAGTGAATTTGTCATGTGCTATCCGCCGGGGATTCCTCTTCTTGCACCGGGAGAACAGGTGACACAGGCCATTGTGGAACATATTGTATATGCAAAAGAAAAGGGCTGTACCCTTACCGGGCCGGAGGATGAGGAAATTCGCCAGCTCAACGTACTGAAAGGAGTGTAGTATGGAATTTTGGTTTTCGGAAAAACAGACAAAGGATGTGAAATTTTCCATTCGTGTAGACCGGCAGCTTTACAGCGGTCAGAGTGAATTTCAGAGGATTGATATTTTTGAATCGCCGGAATTCGGAAGATTTCTCACTTTGGACGGCTACATGATGCTGACGGAGAAGGACGAGTTTATTTATCACGAAATGATTACCCATATCCCCATGGCAGTACATCCTAAAGCGGAAAAGGTATTGGTTATCGGCGCGGGAGACGGAGGTGTCATCCGGGAACTGGTTCGTTATCCGGAAATAAAGCAGATTGATTTGGTGGAGATTGATGATATGGTGGTGGAGGTCTGCCGCAAATACCTGCCTAAAACCGCCTGCTGTCTGGATGATGAGCGGGTAAACATCCGCTATGAGGACGGCCTGAAATACATCCGCAGATGTGAAAATAAGTATGACTTGATTATTGTGGATTCCACAGATCCCTTTGGCCCGGGGGAGGGGCTTTTTACCAGAGAATTTTACGGAAACTGCTATAAAGCGCTGAAGGAAGACGGCATTATGGTGAATCAGCATGAAAGTCCTTTCTATGAGGAGGATGCCAGAGCCTGCCAGAGAGCACACCGGAATATTACGGAAACCTTTCCGGTCAGCCGGGTGTACCAGGCCCATATTCCTACATATCCTTCCGGACACTGGCTTTTTGGATTTGCTTCCAAGAAGTATCATCCGCTGAAGCATTTGAGGGAAAAAGAATGGAATACCCGGGGGATTCAGACACGTTACTATACGACAACGTTGCATAAAGGGGCATTTTATCTGCCTGCGTATGTGGAGGAACTTTTGAAAAATGTTGAGAAAGAATGTTGAAACTTTTCTGGAATGTGATAAGGATTATGAGGAGGCTGAGGTCATTCTTTTTGGTGCACCGTTTGATTCTACCACCTCCTTTCGTCCGGGAACCAGGTTTGGCAGCAGCGCCGTCCGTCATGAGTCTTTTGGACTGGAAAGCTACAGCCCTTACCAGGACCGGGATTTAATCGACAGTCTGGTAATGGATGCGGGGGATTTGGAGCTTTGCTTTGGAAATACCAGAGATGTTCTGTCTGCCATCCGGGAGAGAGCCGGGGAAATTTTACGGGATGAAAAACTGCCTTTTATGGTAGGGGGAGAGCACCTGGTGACGCTTGGAGCCTTTGAGGCTGTGCAGGAGAAATACCCGGAGATTTGTATCATTCATTTTGACGCCCATGCAGATTTGCGTGAGGATTATCTGGGAGAAAAGCTGTCTCATGCCTGCGTACTGCGCCGCTGCTGGGACTTGATTGGAGACGGAAAAATTTACCAGTTTGGTATCCGCTCCGGGGACCGGGAAGAGTTTTCCTGGGCCAGGGAACACACCTGTATGCAGAAGTTTGATTTTGAAGGGCTGGAAGAGACCCTTGCTGCCCTGGAAGACAGACCGGTTTATTTTACCGTGGATTTGGATGTGATGGACCCGTCCGTCTTTCCGGGAACCGGAACGCCGGAACCGGGAGGGGTGAGCTTTGACAGGCTTCGCCGGGCTGTGACGCTGGTATGTGAAAGAGCCAGGGTAGTGGGCTGTGATGTGAATGAGTTAAGTCCGCACTATGACGCCAGCGGAAGTTCTACGGCAGCAGCAGGAAAGATTATCCGGGAAATGCTGCTGGCTCTTACGAAGAAGGCATAATACCAATTTATTTATAACATACATAAAACCAAGAAAACAGGAGGAAACAAATATGGGAAAAGCGTTGATTATCGGATGTGGAGGCGTAGCCTCTGTAGCAATTCACAAATGCTGTCAGAACAGTGAGGTATTTGAGGAAATCTGTATTGCCAGCCGTACAGTATCCAAATGTGACGCGTTAAAGGCAAAGCTGGAAGGTACGACAAAGACAAAAATTACAACTGCGCAGGTAGATGCAGACCAGGTGGAGGAACTGATTGCTTTAATCGAAAAGGAAAAACCGGATGTGGTTCTGAATCTGGCTCTTCCGTATCAGGATTTGACTATCATGGATGCCTGCCTGGCTACGAAAACCCATTACATTGATACTGCAAACTATGAGCCGGAAGATACGGCAAAGTTTGAGTACAGCTGGCAGTGGGCATATAGAGAACGCTTTGAAAAAGCAGGCATTACGGCGCTTTTGGGCAGTGGATTTGACCCGGGAGTAACAGGGGTGTTCAGCGCCTATGCCCTGAAACATGAATTCGACGAAATCAATTATATTGATATTCTGGACTGCAACGGCGGTGACCACGGATATCCGTTTGCCACCAATTTTAATCCGGAAATCAACATCCGGGAGGTTTCTGCAAAGGGCTCTTACTGGGAAGACGGTCACTGGGTAGAGACAGAACCTATGGAAATTAAGAAAGAATACAATTTCAAAGAAGTAGGACAGAAGGATATGTACCTTCTTCATCATGAGGAAATTGAAAGTCTGGCACTGAATATTCCGGGGATTAAGAGAATCCGTTTCTTTATGACCTTTGGACAGAGCTATCTGACACATTTAAAGTGTCTGGAAAATGTGGGAATGACTTCCATTGAACCGATTTTGTTTGAGGGAAAGGAAATCGTACCGCTGCAGTTCTTGAAAGCAGTGCTTCCGGACCCGGCCTCTCTGGGACCGCGCACCAAGGGAAAAACCAACATTGGCTGTATTTTCCGCGGCAAAAAAGACGGAAAAGAGAAAACCTACTATCTGTATAATATCTGTGACCACGAAGAGGCTTACAAAGAAACCGGCTCTCAGGCGGTTGCCTATACCACAGGTGTGCCGGCTATGATTGGAGCTATGATGGTCATGACCGGAAAGTGGAATAAACCGGGTGTACACAATATTGAAGAGTTTGATCCGGATCCATTTATGGATGCTTTGAATACCTGGGGGCTTCCATGGCAGGAAGACCATAATCCGGTACTGGTGGATTAATGGCAGGGGGAGAAAAAAATTCCTTTTCCACACCGTATTTTCTGGTGGACGAAAAGAAACTTGTGAAAAATCTGGAGATTTTAAAGCAGGTTTCTGACCGGACGGGCTGTAAAATTCTGCTGGCACAAAAGGCATTTTCTATGTTTTATGCCTATCCGCTGCTGAGAAAATATCTGGCGGGAACTACAGCCAGCGGTCTGTATGAGGCAAAGCTGGGGCATGAAAACTTCGGCGGGGAAACCCATGTGTTTTCCCCTGCATACAGGGAAGAGGAATTTGAAGAATTGCTGCAGTATGCAGATGATGTGGTGTTTAATTCCCCGGGGCAGGTGCGAAAGTATGCAAAAAAGGCAAAACTGGCGGGGAAATCCGTGGGACTGCGGATAAATCCCGAATGTTCTACCCAGGAGGGACATGCTATCTATGACCCGTGCGCCTCTTTTTCCAGGCTGGGAACTACGCTGGAAAATTTTGATGAGGCATTGCTGCCGCTTTTGGACGGGCTGCATTTTCATACTTTGTGTGAGCAGGGAGCAGATGCTTTGGAAATTACCTTAAAAGCTGTGGAAGAGAAGTTTGGAAGGTACCTTTCCCGGATGAAATGGCTGAATCTGGGAGGAGGACATCATATTACAAGAGAGGATTATGATGTGGAGGCTCTTGCAGAGATGGTGAAGCGGCTGAAAGAAACTTACGGAGTAGAGGTTTATCTGGAGCCGGGGGAGGCAGTTGTGCTGCAGGCAGGATTTCTGGTATCAGAAGTTTTGGAAGTGGTTCACAATGGCATGGATATTGCTATTTTGGATACTTCCGCTGCCTGTCATATGCCGGACGTGCTGGAAATGCCTTACCGTCCCCCTGTGAAAGACAGCGGGCTGCCGGGAGAAAAAGCCTGCACAGTAAGACTTGCAGGACCAACCTGCCTGGCCGGAGACGTCATAGGAGATTATTCCTTTGACACACCGCTGAAGCCGGGCGACCAGGTGGTATTGGAGGATATGGCGCTTTATACCATGGTGAAAACCAATACTTTTAACGGTATGCCTTTGCCGGATATAGTCTGGGAAGGGATAGATGGGAAAAGAAAACTGGTAAAGAGGTTCGGATATGAGGACTTTAAAAACCGGCTTTCCTAAGTATAGAGAAGACTGCTGCGGGCTTTGTCTTTAAGAGGACAGAGGCGCAGCAGTCTTTTGGGTAAAGAGACAGAAAGATGAGAGAGGAGTAAACAGATGATTAGAGCAATGCAGGCGTCTGATTTGGAAGAAGTAATGCAAATCTGGCTCACCGCCAATATGGAGGCTCATGACTTTATAGACAGCAGCTATTGGAAAAGCCATTTTGAAGAAGTGAGGGCGCTGCTGCCTCAGGCGGAAATTATGGTATCAGAAAATACAGATACCGGGGTTCTGGAAGGATTTATAGGCATAATGGAATCCTATATAGCCGGAATTTTTGTGAGACAGGAATATCGTTCAAGAGGGATTGGCAGGCAGTTTTTGGATTTTGCCAAGGCAGCCAAACCAGAACTGAAGCTAAAGGTATATAAAAAGAATGAAGCAGCAGTGAATTTTTATCTGCGGGAAGACTTTCTTGTGCTGCAGCAAGGACAGGATGAGGACACCGGGGAAGAAGAGTTTACTATGGAATGGAAAGGAAGGGATGCCTTTATGTGACATTCCCTTCCTCTGCGGCTGGCAGGATCAGACAGAACGTACACCCGCCTCCTGGGGTGTCTGTCAGCGTCAGCTTTCCTTTTTGCAGTTCTGTAAGTTCTCTGGCAATGGAAAGTCCCAGACCGAAATGCTCTTTTTCTTTCCGGGATTTGTCACTTTGATAAAAGCGGTCAAATATCCGTTCTTTCTCTTCATCGGGGATTCCATTTCCATGGTCTGCAACCAGATAGCAGACATTTCTTTTCTTTACAAAAATTTCCAGGTCAATCATTCCATCAGGTAAGGTATAGGTTATGGCGTTGTCCAGAAGAATGGTGAGAATCTGAATTACCCGGCTTTTGTCGCAGTGAATCCGGGGCAGTTCCATATCCGGCAGCGTCAGATTCAGCGTTATGCCGTTGTGGCGGCAGACAGGTTCAAAGGTTTCATATACATCCAGAAGCAGGGTATCGCTGTCATGGTTTCCCAGGGTCAGATGCCACTTTTTAGAATCTGAAGCAGCCAGAATCAGAAGGTCTTTAATCAGATTTCCCATGCGGGTGCACTCTTTTTCAATGTTGGTAAGCATGAAATCTGTATTTTCAGGAGAGGTCCGGACAGCAGATGCGCTGGCCTGAATCACCGCAAGGGGAGAGCGCAGCTCATGAGAGGCGGCAGCAATAAATTCTGCCTGTTTTTTCTGGTTTTCTTTCAGAGGCAGCAAGGTTTTTCCAACGGTCCGCCAGCTTGCCAGATACAGCAGAAAGATACCGGAAAGACCTGTGAACAGGAAGAATACGCCCTGCCATAAAAGCTGTCTGGAGAAAGCCGTAATATCCTGTAAGACAAAAAGAGACTTGTAACCAAACGTTGTGGACACCAGGAGACACATGCCAAGATAAGAATCCCCCTGGGTGCCTTTGACGGTAAAGACAGAAGACTGCAGGGGAGAGGACAGAGCCGCTTTGTGTGAAGTAATGCCTTCTTCGACTGCCTTTTTCCGGGCCTTTTTTAAAAGGGTTTCCCGGCTGGTCTCAGGCTGGAAAGCGCCCCGGAAAAACAGAGGGGTGTCATTTTCTTCAATATGAATGAGCAGGCTGTTATCCATTTCCATCTGGGACAGCCAGGAATCTGTGAAAAAGGCTTCTGTTTGAAACCGGTTGGAAATATTGAGAAAAACACTGGAAAACTGTGCTTTATACCGGGCCTCCATAGAACTTTTCATGTAAAAAAAGCAGATAATGAGAATCACTGTGAGAATGGCTCCGGTAGTCAGCGTATATAAAAAAGTAAGTTTTTTTTGAAGGTTTTGAAACATCAGGTGTCCTCCTGTATTCCTTCCAGACGATATCCCACACCATGAATGGTTTTAATCTGCACCCGGCTTTTTAAGGTGCGCAGCCGCCGCCTGAGAAAATAAATATAGTTGTCCAGATTTCCCTCCTCAATTTCCGCGTCAGCCCCCCAGACATAAGAGAGAATCAGTCCCCGGCGCAGATTTTGCTCCTTATTTTTCAGAAAGTATTCCATAAGTCCAGCCTCTTTTTTGGAGAGAGACAGAGATTTTCCATTGGCAGATAATTCCAGATTTTCCGGGTCGAAGCATAAGTCCCTGAAACAAAGCAGGGGAGATTCTTTCAGAACGGCCGGGCGTCTGGTAAGGGCGCGGATACGGGCAAGCAGTTCCTCCGCATCAAAAGGTTTGGTAATATAGTCATCTGCGCCGCAGTCCAGTCCGCTGATTTTATCCCGGAGAGAATCCATGGCAGTTGCCATAATCACAGGAGTAGAAATATTTTTTTTCCGGATTGCACCTAACAGCGTCATTCCGTCCAGTTCCGGCAGCATGCGGTCCAAAATAATCAAATCATAGGTATTCTGCAAGGCATAGGAGAGCCCATCGGTACCATTGTGGCACACATCCGTTTCATACCCCTGGCTGCCAAGGTGAATCAGCAGTGCCTTACATAGAGAAACGTCGTCTTCGATTAATAAAATTCGCATATAGATAAATCCTTTCGTTTTCTTCTTTTGTATTGTATCATACAAATCTCTAAAAAATCTCCAAAAACATCTGGGATTCTTTAAAGATTTTTAGAGATTTCCCTGTTATGATAGATACAGAAACAACGATTAGGGTACAGAGAGGAGATTGACAGATGAAATTCAAAAAAGCGCTTGCCCTTGCACTTTGCGGGGCAGTTACCCTTGGAATGCTGGGAGGATGTTCCCAGAAAGAAAAGAAAGACGGAAAAGATTCTGAAAAAGAAGCCAAAGGGGGTTATGTGGAAGAGGAAATGGAAGGCCCCTGGGGAGAGAAGGAATCCTATCTTGGAAGTTATCTGAATGAGGATGGGAAACTGGAGGTCTATACCCAGACGGGAGAGGTCAGCCCGCAGGTATTTTCCTATACACATCAGGGCGGCAGCGACTGGGAAAAAAAGGAAGAAAACTGGGTGGAGGAGAAAATCAACGACAGTACCTATGTGTACTATCTCCTTCAGGGAGCCGATAAAAATCTCTACCTTATGACCTGTGGAATTACCGATACCTCTGAGTCTGGTGTGACTACTACAGAGGAGGGAGAAATCAGTCTTCCGCCCCAGCCCTGGTATCTTTACCGTCACACCCAGGAGGGAGAGACCCAGGAAATTCCGGTGGAGTGCCTGGATATGGAATACCAACAGCAAAACGGCGGTTTTGCCCCGTATTATCTGGGAGCCGCACAAAACGGTGATATTGCTCTGGTAGGAGTGGCATCCTCTAACATTGTCTTATATGATGGAACCACGGGAAAGGAAAAATACACCTTGCCCAGTCATCAGATAGTCACCAACAATGACGGTATGATAAACATTACCGGGAATACCATTGCAACCATCAGTGAAGACCAGAAAAATCTTCTTCTGTATGACGGGACTACAGGAAAAGAAACGGGAAAAATCAAGGTGGAAAATATGGAGGCAGGAACCGGATTTCTGGCTGCTACAGGGGATGGAACTTATTATATTGCAACGGAAAAAGGAATTTCTGTATATAAGGAGAATGGCAGTATCGGCGAACAGATTTATGATGGCAGCCGGGGAAATATGGGAGAAATGAAAAATAGTCTGACAATGAAAAATTTCATGGCAGGCGGTGAAAAGAATTTCTATGCAGCTTATGACAATTATCAGACCGGAACTTTTCACATCTGCCATTATTATTACAATGCTGCCGCAAGCACCAAGACAGAGAAAACCCTGTCCCTGTACGGGCTTTATGAAAGCCGTATGGTGGAAGCAGCCGTAAGGGCTTTTGAGAAGAAACATCCGGAAGTAGATGTGGATTATCAATATGCCCTGAAGCAGGATGCAGAAGGAAAACCGGAGGATTATATTGATGCACTGAATACCAGTCTTTTGAATAAGGAAGGGGCCGACGTGCTTTTCCTGGATGACCTGCCTGTAGATTCTTATATTGAAAAAGGAATTCTGGAGGATTTAACCGATTTGGCGGACAAAGGCGAGAATGATAACACACTGTTAAAGGGAATTGTGGACGGCGCAAAAAAGGACGGGAAAAATTATGAAATACCGGCGTCCTTCCGTCTTCCGGTATTTTATGGTACAAAAGAAGCCATGGCAAGACTGGACAGCCTGGATTCCGTAAAGAAATTTTTACAGGAACAGCCTGAAGGAAAAATCATAGGAGCCGCGTCTTACGGACAAATGGCATACCTTTTGTTTGCGTCAAATTATGAAGAACTTCGTCAGGAAGACGGCAGCTTTTCGGAAGAAAAGATACAGGAATTATTGGAAATGTCTAAGCAGCTTGTGGACAACAATCCATCCGAAGATATGGAAGAGAGCTGGGGAAGTTACTTTAAAGGCCGCATTTTATCCGGAAATACCATGTCTGCATTTTCCGGTATCGGTATGCTGGAGTTGTATGAGGAAACAGATATTGCAGGTGTGGACGATTTGACCGGATTGGCAGAAATTTCTCTGCTGTGTGATATTTTGAAAAAGCAGCCGGAACTTTCTGTAGAGAATCCCCATAATATGTACCTGTCCATGAATCGTATGGGTATCAATGCTTCTTCCAGGGAGAAGGAACTGGCAGAAGAATTTATACAGACTATGTTAAGCGATGAGATTCAGCAGCAGGAGTTCGTGGAGGGACTTCCGGTTCGTACGGAAAGTTTGGAGAAACAGGCCGATATTGCAGAAAAATCCGGACAGGAGGAGATGTTCAGCATCAGCTATGGCGGAGGAGAAACGCATTCCTACGGCTATCCGTCCAGAGAACAGCTGGAGCCGATTCTAGCCCTGGCGAAAAAGGCAGAGACGCCTCTGGTTATTGAACTGTCTGTAAGAGAAACATTTATCGACTGTGCAGAACAGTATTTTGGAGGAAGTATCAGTGCAGAAGAAGCAGCGCAGACTTTGGGTGAAAAAATGCAGCTTTACCTTTCCGAATAAAAGGGAAAAGTTGATTCCCTGGATTTTGCTGGCCCCCAGTCTTACGGGAGTGAGTGTGTTTATTCTGATTCCCTTTGCCGATGTGGTACGGAGGTCTTTTTTGCAGGCAGTAGGCGGCAGATTTGTGGGTTTGGAAAATTATAAAAATGTTCTGGAAAATACTGCTTTTCGGTTGGCAGCGGGGAATACGGTCAGATTTCTGGCCGTGTGCCTCCCTCTGCTTCTGGGACTTTCTCTGCTTTTTGGAATTTTGCTTTTGCAGGCAGGGAAGAGAAGCAGTCTTTTAAAGTCCGGATTTTTGCTGCCCATGGCGGTGCCGGCCGGGTCTGTGGTGTTGTTCTGGCAGCTGTTTTTTGATAAAAACGGAATTTTAAACGAAGCGCTGCAGCATTTTGGCGGCAAAGGAGTGGATTATATGAATACGCCAAAAGCTTTTGGCGTACTGGTGGCGGTTTATCTGTGGAAAAATCTGGGATATGACATGATTTTGTGGCTTTCCGGTCTTATGGGGATTCCCGACAGCCTTTATGAGGCAGCGAAAATGGATGGGGCAGGGGGCTGGAAATGCTTTCTTCATATTACCTGCCCCCTGCTGCTTCCCACAGCCTTTCTGACCGGTATTTTATCTCTGGTCAATGCCTTTAAGGTATTTCGGGAAGCATGGATGATTGCGGGAAATTATCCTCATGACAGTATTTACATGCTGCAGAATTTGTTTAACAACTGGTTTTTGAAGCTGGATATGCAGAAAATGACAGCAGCGGCCGTAATGCTTGCAGTGGTTCTGGGGTGTATTCTCATCGGAAGCCAGAAAATAGAAGAGAAATGGGGGCAGGGAATGTGAGAAGAAAGAAAGCCGTGATTTGGATACTGATCACCCTGTTTGTTCTGGCTCTGATTTTTCCCGTTCTGCTTTTGACGGCAGGCTCTTTTATGGGAACGGAAGAATTGAGAGAAAGCTATGGCAGTGTCCTTTATGGGGACTCCGGAAATTTGCAGTGGAAACTGTTTCCTCTGTATCCTACCTTAAAAGCCTATCTGCAGCTTCTCTTAGACAGTCCGGATTTCTTTGTGATGTTTTGGAATTCCTGCAGGCAGGTGTTTCCCATACTGGGCGGACAACTGCTTTTAGGACTGCCTGCAGCCTGGGCACTGGGCAGATTCCGGTTTCGGGGAAGAAAGATGATTCTTTATCTGTATATGATTCTGATGATTCTGCCTTTTCAGGTAACCATGGTGTCCGGTTATACGGTGCTGTCTTTTCTGCGTGTACTGGATACCCACTGGTCTGTCATACTGCCGGGCATTTTCTCTACTTTCCCGGTATTTCTTATGACAAAATTTTTTCAGCAGATACCGGACACCCTTTTAGAGGCGGCAAAGGTGGACGGTGCAGGAGTGGCAGCCTCCTTTTTTTACATTGGTCTGCCCCTGGGAATTCCGGGCGTGGTATCTTCTCTGATTCTGAATTTTCTGGAATACTGGAATGCCATTGAGGCGCCTATGACATTTTTAAAGAACAAGAGCCTGTTTCCCGTTTCCCTGTATCTGTCTAATATCACAATTCATGATATGGGGACCGCTTTTGCGGCTTCCATTTTAATTATGGCGCCGTCGGTGTTTTTATTTGCCTGCGGGCAGAATTATCTGGAGCAGGGAATTCTTGCGTCAGGACTAAAGGAGTAAGAGCATGAAGAGAGAGAAAGTCAATAAAAAACAACTGGCAGCAGCAGCGTTTGCTGTATTTTTCCTGATTATGGCGGTCTGTACGGCGGTTTCCAGAGCCGCAGCCTCTATGGTAGTGCCGAAAGTCACTACCGGAAAAGTACAGGAAGGAAAGCTGAGCATTCTCATACAGGGAAAAGGAACGGTGGAGACCAGAGAAGAAAGCCTGCTTTCCCTTCAGACAGGACTGCGTGTAGAAAAAATTCTTCAGACAGGCACGGTGGTGAAAAAGGGAGATGTTTTGCTGCAGTATGATCAGAACTATCTGCAGGAAAGGATAGAAGAGAAACAGGCAGAAATCAAAAAGCTGGAACTGGCGGTAGAACAGGCAAAACTTACGGGACAGCCTCAAGCCAGAGTGGAGGCCGCCGAGAGCGCACAGCGGGATGTACAGCTTTCAGAGGATAATTATGCAAAAGCGTGGGAGGATTACAATGCAGCAGCGGAAGCTTATGAGACAGGCGCCGCCGGGCAGCAGCAGAATTTAGACCAGGAGCTGCAGGCAGCAGAGGAAGAAAAAGAGCGTGTACTGCAGCAGGCACAGGAACTGGAAGCTGCAGGAGAGGCAGAGGAAGCAGAAAAGCTGCGTCAGCAGGCAGAGGAGAATGCAGAGCAGAGAAAGGCACAGGCCCAGTCTGCTTATGACAGTGCCATTCAGGAACTGGAACTTCAGAAAAGCCAGGCCGAGGAAAGTCTGCAGGCTCAGGATTCGGCCAGAGCTCAGGCGTATAATGCCTATGAAAGTGCAAAAGAGCAGGATGCGGCTGCGGCAGAAAATGATAAGAAGACAGCAGAGGCAGGCAGCTACACCACACAGTCTGCCCAGGTGGATTTAGAATTGGCAAAAAAGGAACTGGAAAAGCTGCAGAAGGTACAGTCAGAAAACGGAGAGGTGAAAGCCCCGGAGGACGGGGTCTTAAAAAGCAGTACCATAGCAGCCGGTGGGGTGACAGACGATACGGCATCTCTGATGTTTGGCTGGGGCGGATACCGGGTCAAAGGCAATCTGACAGCAGAAGACCTGTCTAAGGCAGAGACCGGAGATGAGGTAAAAATTATGGTTCCCGGGCAGGGGAAAACTTTGAAAAAGAATATTGGAGAAATCTCCGGAAATACCAATCAGCAGGGGGAGGGTCAGACTGCAGCAGGAGTGTTTTATGCGGAAATGGAGGAAAAGGAGGCTGTGTATGGAAGCGAAATTTCCTATGAAATCAGCAGACAGACAGATTCTTCCTATAAGCAGGTGATTCCTCTTTCAGCCGTAAGAAAGGATTCTGACGGAACGTTCTGTCTGGTGGCAGAAGAGGAGAAAACCGTACTGGGAAATGAATACAGGGCAAAACGGGTAGCTGTGACTGTGGTGGAAAAAGACAGTACCAGCGCAGCGATTACCGCCTCTCTCGGGCAGGAGGATAAAATTATTACAGGCAGCAGCAAGGACATTGCTCCGGAAGATAAGGTGAGGCTGGAAGAATGAAAAAAATATGGATAAGAGCAGGGGTAGGTTTTCTCAGCTTGGCGCTTTGGTGCCTCTCTTTCTTTTTCTATAAAAAGACGGAGGAACAGGCGGGCAGCTTTAACGGTTATTACGATATGCCGGTTCTTACAGAGGCAGAGTTGTCTGCCTTTCTCTCCCAGGCGGAACAGCCGGATCAACTGCCGCAGATAACGGGCTGGTCAAAGGAAGATAAGATTCCCATAAAGGGAGAGGTGCGGGAGGCCGTTTCGGGAACTTTGTGGAAAATCGCAGGAAGTATGGAAATGTTTTTTGCGGGACAGCTGAAGGAGGGAAATTATCCCTGGGAAGAAGATGAGGAAGGCTGTCTGATTAGCAGCGGTCTGGCAGAAAAGCTTTTCGGAACAGAGCGTATACAAGGCAATCAAGTGCAGATTTTGGGGAAAACCTACATTGTCCGCGGCTGCATAAAAAGCAGAGACTCTTTTGCTGCTGTCTTTGCAGAAACAGAAGACGGGCTGGAGGGAATTTCTTTGCAGTATACAGACCACAGGCAGCCCGGCTCTTTGGCAGAGAGTCTTTTGACTCAGATAACGGGCAGTGCGCCGGATGGATTCTGGGAAGGAAATCTTTACAGTAGTCTGGCCAGAGTTTTGGCAGCGCTTCCGGTGTGGGGCTTTGTCCTGGTCTGCTTTGGCAGAGGATACCGGCAGACAAACAGATGTGCAGTTTTTGCCTTTCGCCTTTTCATCAAGCTTGTGGCGGCCGCTGCATTTTGTTTTCTGTTTGCGGCAGGGCTGTGGATGACGCTTCGGTTTTCCGGAGATTATCTGCCGTCTATGTGGTCTGATATGGATTTCTTCCCAAGACTGATGCAGGAAAAGCAGCAGGCTTTTGACGAAGTGCAGAAGTTTGTTCGCTGTCCGAAGGATGCCAATATGCTGGAAAACCTTAGAAGGACTGCAATGGCGGCTGTGGGCAGTATCATGGCTGAAAGTATTTTTCTGGCGGAAAAAAGGAAAAAATAGAGAAAAGAGACCTTTTCGTCTGTGTTTTGGAAAGAAATATTCCGGGCAGCAGGCGGAGAGGTTTTTCTTTTTGGAAAGACAGTTTCCATTGGCTCTGTTTTGCATACCATATAAGAAAAAGGTTTAAGTGAAAAAATTGAAGAAAAGTTTCTATAGATTTGCGGTTCTGGGCGGAGATATGCGTCAGGTGTATCTGGCAGATATTCTGGAGGAAAAGGGACAGGAGGTAAAACGCTATGGCTTAGAGACGGAAACGGAGTCCTCTGCCAGTCTGAAAGAGGTATTGGAAACTGCGGATGTCATTGCGGCGCCGGTTCCTTTTTTGAAAAAGGATGTGGTTTTCTGCAAAAATCCCCAGGAAAAGTTTCAGACAGAGCTTCAGAGAGAAAATATCCTGAAGCTGGTGCGGCCAGGCAGTGTGCTGTTTGCCGGAGGAATCCCTGCAGAGTATGAGAAAAAGGCGGCAAAGAAGGGCATTGTCTGTGTGGATTATTTAAAAGATGAATACACGGCAATGGAGAACACGGTTGCGGCTGCAGAAGGGCTTCTTGCGGAAGCCATTTGCCGCAGTTCCAGGAATCTTTTTGGAAGTTCCTGTCTGGTGCTGGGATATGGAAGATGTGGAAGCACACTGGTATCTTATCTGAAAAAATTTTCCTGCCATGTGACAGTGGCAGAAAAGGAGGAAAAGGTCAGAGCCAGGGCAGGGCTTTTGGCAGACCGGGTGATAGCGCCCTCTAAGCTGCCCCTTTATTTGGGGTCTGTGCAGTATATTTTTAATACGGCTCCTGCTATGGTGCTGCCCAGAGCATTGTTGGAATATGTGTCTGCAGATGCGCTGATTCTGGATATGGCGTCTGCGCCGGGAGGGGTGGATTATCAGGCCGCGGAAGAGAAGAAACTGCAGGCTGTGCTGCTGCCGGGGCTGCCGGGGCGGTATGCGCCGTATTCTTCGGCTGAAATTCTGGCAAAATTCATCTTTCGATATATGGAGTAAAAGAAAAGATTTGGGAAGGAGTTTATCATGAATTTAAAGGGAAAGAAAATCGGAGTGGCTTTTACAGGCTCGTTCTGTACCTATGAAAAAGCCTTTTTGGCATTGGAAAAGCTGGTGGGGGAAGGGGCAAAGGTACAGCCCATTTTTTCGGAGGCGGCAAAGAGCATTGACAGCCGTTTCGGAAATGCAGAGGATTTTGTAAAAAGGGCAGAACAGATTACAGGAGAAAAGATTATGGGAACCATTGCACAGGCGGAGCCCATTGGCCCGCAAAGCCTTCTGGATTTGCTGATTATTCTCCCCTGCACGGGAAATACCATTGCAAAACTGGCAAATGGGATTACCGATACTCCGGTTTTAATGGCGGCAAAAGCCCATCTGCGGAATGAAAAGCCGCTGCTGCTGTCTATTTCCACCAACGATGCTCTGGGAATGAATATGAAAAATATCGGGTTGCTTTTGAATGCCAAGCATGTCTTTTTCGTGCCTTTCGGACAGGACAATGCACAGAAAAAGCCGAATTCCATGGTAGCCCATACAGGGCTTTTGGTACCGGCGGCAGAAGCTGCTCTGGAAGGAAAACAATATCAGCCGATTATTCAGTAGGGAGGAAAACTATGTGTGGAATTGCAGGATTTAGCAGTTACGAAGAAGACTATGGCATATGCCGGGGAAAATGGGAGGAAATCCTGGAAACCATGAATCAGGTGCAGAAACGAAGAGGACCTGACGAAGACGGAATTTTTCTGGATGCTCACTGTGGCATGGCTCATGTGCGTCTGTGTATCTTGGATTTAAAGAGAGGGCAACAGCCCATGTCCCGGCACAGCCAGGGACGAACCTGTACCATTTGCTTCAACGGAGAAATTTACAATATGAAAGCACTGCGAAAAGAATTGGAGGCAGAAGGAGCAATTTTTCAGTCAGACAGTGATACAGAGGTGTTTCTGGTGGGCTATATGCTTCATGGGGAAAACTTTGTAAAGCGGATAAACGGCGTTTTTGGAGCGGCTCTTTGGGATTCGGATAAGGAAACTCTTTTTCTTTTCCGGGACAGAGCAGGGGTAAAGCCGCTTTTCTACACAAAATACAGAGAAACCCTGGTTTATGCCTCGGAATTAAAGGGAATTCTGGCCTATCCCGGCATGGAAGCCGTGGCAGATGCGGATACGCTGTGTGAAATTTTTGCCCTGGGGCCGGCAAAAACATACGGAAAAGGAGTTTTGAAAGACATTTATGAGGTTCTGCCGGGCCATTATCTGGTTTTTCATAAGGGGAAAATAAGGGATATCTGCTATTGGAAGCTGGAAAGCCATGTACAGGAAGCGTCTTTTGAAGAAACTGTGGAAAAGACCTCATGGCTTATAGAGGATGCGGTAAAACTGCAGATGTTGTCGGATGTGCCTGTCAGCACCTTTTTGTCCGGAGGGGTAGACAGCAGCCTTGTGACGGCAATCTGTGCCAAAGAGCTGAAAAAACAGGGAAAAACTCTGCGCACCTTTTCTTTTGATTTTGAGGGAAACCGGAAATATTTTAAAGCCAATCGTTTTCAGCCCAGCCAGGATCGTCCCTGGGTTGAGAAAATGGTGAAGTTCTGTCAAAGTGAGCATACGTTCCTGGAGTGTGACAATATACAGCTGTTGGATTATCTCTACAAGGCCGTAGATGCCAGGGATTTGCCCTGTATGGCAGATGTGGAGTCTTCCATGCTGTACTTTTGCTCCAAGGTAGCAGAGAAAAACAAAGTAGCCCTTACCGGAGAATGTGCCGATGAAATTTTCGGAGGATATCCCTGGTTTCACAATCCAAAAGCGTTTGAAACCCAGGACTTTCCCTGGTCTTCGGATATGAAGGTACGGCAGACACTCTTATCAGAAGAGTGGATACACATGCTGCCTATGGAAGAATATGCACACAGCGCCTACGAGAAGACCATAAAAGAGACTCCGCTTTTGGAAGGGGAGACAGGTACGGAAAAGAGAAGAAGAGAGATTGCCTATCTGAACCTGAAATGGTTTATGGCTACGCTTCTGGACAGAATGGACCGAACCGGAATGTACTGTGGTCTGGAGGCCAGAGTTCCTTTTGCAGACCACCGGATTATAGAATATGTGTGGAATGTGCCGTGGGAAATGAAATGCCGGGACGGTGTGGTAAAAGGATTGCTGCGCCATGCAGGGGCAGGAAAGCTGCCGAAAGAAGTACTGTGGAGAAAGAAAAGCCCGTACCCCAAAACTTACCATCCCGAATACGAAAAAATGCTTGGCGACAGGCTGCGTGAGGTGCTGGCAGACTCCAATGCCCCTGTGGGACAGTTTCTGGATAAGGGGAAAGTGGAACGCTTTCTTGCAAGTCCTTCGGATTATGGGAAACCCTGGTACGGACAGCTTATGGCAGGACCGCAGATGCTGGCTTATATGCTGCAGGTGAATGACTGGCTGGAAAAATACAAGGTAAGAATTTCACTGCGGTAATAAAACCTGACTGCGGGCTGCTTTTGGTATTTATGCTCTTTACTGCTTCAAGGTTATAATCGTATGGAAAGTAGCAGTGGTGTCATCATAATACATCCGTAGATTGCCCTGATACTGCTCTACTACTTTTCGAATACTTTTGATTCCAAAGCCATGTCTTCCTTTGCCGGATTTATGCGAAACGGGAAATCCGTTTTGGTCAAAATCCGGCATACTTCTGCATGAATTTACAAGGACAATTACAACAAAAGGAGTGTTCTCTTTCTTTTGAACCATAAGGTCAATAAAAGAATCCGGGATGTGTTCCGCAGCTTCCATTGCATTGTCCAGCAAGTTGCAGAACAGGGAGGTCAGGTCATTCTGGTGCAGATGGTGGAGCAGATTCTTGCTGTTTCCTTTAAATCAGAAGCATCCATAAGCTGGAGGATATAAGCATCTATTTTCTCACTTTCCCCCTTTTCATTTAGTAGTTTGATGGACTGCAGGTGCTTTTTGATATCATGAATTAAAATACTCCGGTTTTCATTTTGAGACAGCAGCATTTTATAATATTCAGCAGAATCGGATTCTTTTTGAAGCAACAACTGCATTTCTGTAAATTCACGGCTTTTTTTCTGATTATATTGTGTAATTCCAAATACCAGTAGGTTTATTAATAGAAGAAGAACTGCACTGATTTCTTTGATTAAGCGGTTGAGGGTGGCTGCGTTCAGCTCTGTGATGTTGGCGTATTCCTGAATGGCTTCCACCCATTGTTTTGCGTCATTGGCAAGCTGGACTTCATCGGACAGCCGCTTTCTGCCCTCGGATACTCTTGTTTTAAGCTCCGTCTGCTCGGTCTGTGTCTTTTCCAGTATGGTATTGAAATTCTGCTCACTGATACGCCCTGCAATCATATCCTCATAAAGCCGCATGACCATTTTGTCCAGAACCTCAATCCGTTCCTCGTCCCTTGTAAGGGAGCAGGATTTCATTGTGGACGATACCACGCTTTTCCGGGTAGTGCTTCACTTGCTGGTCATATTCACAGAACAGTTTTTCGCCGCTCTGGTAAGCAGCGGCGGCAACCGCAGACTGCTGTTGGCTTCGCTGCACAATAGAGATTTCGTTGTGTGGACAGGGCATTTCGTGTTTCTCCTTTCGGTAATTAGTAGATGGGGTGGCGTTTTACCACCTCATTTTGGGCAGAAAAAAAGCAGGAGACCTTTTTCAGATTTCCTGCTTGGTGTGCCGCTGTGTGGGCGACGGGTATTTGGTTGTAAGTTCGGGGCAAGTTGACCCGATGTGTGTGGAATAGCAAACTGGAATTGAACAAAATCGCTGCGCGATGGCCTGCCAAGGCTGTGGCATAGCGATTTTCTGTTTTCTATAATAAAAAACAGTGGAAAGCAAGTCCTAAAAGTAGTATTGTTAAAT